>JAUWLP010000072.1 GCA_030613575.1 Desulfobacteraceae bacterium | reverse complement strand
AAGCCTGAATGTTGATCAAATCGTTAAAGAAGAATTAAAAAAAATTTCACCTCAAAATTATACGGGCGTCTGTGATTTTTAAAAACAGCAATTATAATTTGGTTCTCTGATACAAATCGATTTCAATAAAGCTGAAGCGGTAATACTAATAAAATGCTAAAGTGTTACCGCAAATTTATTTCTTTCGACAAAAATTAATGCAGGTTTTGTTTGAAAATTTTTGACCCCATCAACACTCCCCTTGCGGGAACCAATCTCATTGAAGCGAGTGCAGGTACAGGCAAGACTTATGCAATTGCCGGGCTCTTTTTAAGGCTGGTTCTCGAAGAACAACTTACCGCAGATCAGATCCTGGTGGTAACCTTTACAAAAGCTGCCACCCAAGAGCTTAAAGACAGAATTCGTAACAATCTTTTGAAGGCGAAATCGGCATTTTCAAAGGGGTCGAGCAACGATGATTTTATCAATACGCTTGTCAAAAAACATGACAATCCGGCTCTGGCTGTTCAATTGATTCAAGATTCCCTCATCGATTTTGACAATGCCGCTATTTTTACAATACACGGTTTTTGCCACAGGATACTTCATGAAAATGCTTTTGAAACACAAAGTTTATTCGACACAGAACTTGTTACCGATCAGACTGATTTAGCCCGGGAAGTTGTGGATGACTTCTGGAGAAAACATTTTTACAGCATGCCTCCGGAATTTATAAGTTATGCCATTAAAAAGATATCCGACCCGGAATATTTTTTAGAGCTTTTAGCAAAAAAAAAGACGCCTGATATAAAGATTATTCCGGAAATCGAACAACCTTACTTAGATAGCCTTGATGATTTTAGAAAGATTTTCAAAAAGCTTAAAACCGCCTGGCCCATTTCAAAGGACCAGATAATACAGTTGTTAAAGAATCCGTCCTTAAGCGGTAAATTTTATGGAAGCCTGAAGACAAAAACAAAACAGACAGATTTCTCCAAAAGAGACCTTAAAGTTTTTTCCATGGCCCAAGACATGGATAGATTCGTTGATGCAAAATCAGTCGGTTTCCCTGTGTTTAAAGATTTTGAAAAATTTACCGCCACCAAACTTGCAAAGTCCGCCAGAAAAAATCATATTCCCCCTTCACACGAGATTTTCAATATCTGTGATGATCTCTATGAAAGAGGGGTTTCCCTCGAAGCGGAAATGGAGAGCAGTCTTTTGTATCTTAAAACCCTGTTTTTCAGCTATGCCGGGGAACAACTTCCGGTCAGAAAAGAGAACAGCAATATACAATTCTATGACGATCTTCTTATAAGAGTAAAAAAGGCACTTGAAGACAAAGGCGGGAATGAGCTGGCATCGGCAATTCGCCGGCAATACAAAGCGGCCCTTGTAGATGAATTCCAGGATACCGATTCTGTTCAGTATGAAATATTTAGCAGGCTCTTTGATTCAAAACAGAGCGTACTATTTATGATCGGTGATCCCAAACAGGCGATATACGGTTTCAGGGGGGCTGATATTTTTTCGTACATCAGGGCCGCCGGCAATGCGGATTCAAAATATACCCTAATGGAAAACTGGCGGTCAAAGCCCGGTTTGATTACAGCCGTAAATACCATATTTGCAAATGTTCAGTCACCGTTTGTCTTTGATCAGATCGGGTTTGAAAAGGGAATTCCCGGGGGGAAAATCGAATCGGTCGATGAAAAATCCTCACCACATTTTATATTATGGTATTTGGAATCGGACAAAAAGTCAGATAAATCTAAACCCATAAACAAAACCGAAGCTGTGCCGTTGATAGCAAAGGCGGTTACGGACGAAATCTCGTGCCTTATTTCTCCAGGTCGAAATGGTCAGTCCGATGGTGGGCCTGGTCGTGTTAAAGCAGGAGATATCGCCGTTCTCGTGCGGACAAACAAGCAGGCTCAGATAATAAAAAAAAGCCTTTTATCAAAACGAATACCGTCGGTTCTCTATGATGCGGGGAACATTTTTGATACCCATGAAGCCAGGGAGATGGAAAGGGTTCTTTCGAGTATTGCCGAACCCGCCAACGATCGGCTGTTCAAAACAGCCCTTGTGACCGATATAATGGGTGTTTCCGGACATAAAATCGATTCAGCAGATAGTGAGCCCCTCTGGTGGGAAACCAAGTACGGCAACTTCATGGATTATTTCCTGCTCTGGAACCGATACGGTTTTATAAGAATGTTTCGTAAATTCATGTCAAAAGAAAAAGTCAGGGAACAGCTTTTGGCCTTTCCGGACGGGGAAAGAAGACTCACCAATCTTCTTCATCTGACCGAAATTTTACACCAGGAATCGGTTGAGAAAAAAACCGGGATCAAAGGTTTAATTAAATGGCTGTCTGAACAGAGAAACACCCCCATCCTGGAACCTGAGACTCATCAGCTTCGCCTTGAAAGTGATGAACATGCCGTAAAAATTATAACCATGCATAAAAGTAAAGGGTTGGAATTCCCGGTTGTGTTTTGCCCCTTTTCATGGGGAGGATCATTAATCAAAGGCCAGGAGATCACATTTCATGGTAATGATAATAAAGAACTGACGCTCGATCTTGGTTCGAGTGAAAAGGGTATTCATCTCGCCTTTGCTCAGAACGAACTCCTGGCAGAGAACATGAGACTGCTTTATGTGGCTTTAACACGAGCCATAAAAAGATGTTACCTTGTATGGGGACGATTCAACACTGCCGAAACTTCTGCCATGGCCTACCTGTTTCACTATCGGCCTAAACCGGAGGATAACATCAAAATAGAGGATCTGGTTACATCTTTAAAAACAAGCGTTTCAGCGAAAAAAGATGAGGATTTATTAGAAGATTTAAAACAGCTGGCGGGTAAATCGAAAGGGACCATAGAACTTGTCCCTTTGCCTCTTAATAACGGTGTGGAATATGCAATTTTTGAAGATGAAAAAAAGGAAAGTTCTTGCCGACAATTTTCGGGGAAAATAGACACCTCGTGGAAAATCTCAAGTTATTCATCCGTGATATCGCAACGGGTTCCGGAAGAAGTGGTGCCTGACCGTGATGTATCCTATGATTCTTACGGTTATATTCCGGAAAGCGGTCTTAAACCTAAAGAAAAAACAGACATTTTTTCATTTCCAAAAGGGGCAAGGGCAGGGATATTTTTCCATGATATTTTTGAACATCTCGACTTTGCAGCCAAAGATTCCGGGCATAAAGAGGAACTGGTAACAAACAAATTAAAGGCATACGGGTTCGAGCCAAAATGGCGAGATGTGGTATGCGACATGACAAACAAAGTCCTTTCAATACCTCTTAAAATAAAAACAGAGGCTTTGACTCTCTCTTCCGTTCAATTAAAGGACCGGATCAATGAGATGGAATTTTATTATCCGTTGAACCCCTTTACACCACAACAACTCGAAAAAATATTTGCCGATCATGGAGGGGTCGAACTTCCCGCCGGTTTTCCAGACCGGATTGGAAAGCTGACCTTCCCTTTTACAAAGGGTTTTATGAAAGGATATATAGACATGGTCTTCCATGAAAAGGGGCGTTACTATCTGGTGGACTGGAAGTCAAATTTTTTAGGAACAAACGTGGAGGACTATTCAAAAGATGCTTTAAACAAGGTTATGAGCAATGACTTTTACATCCTTCAGTATCATCTGTATACACTCGCGCTTTATCAGTATCTTTCGATTCGGCTGGCGGATTTCAGCTATGAAAAAGATTTTGGAGGTATATTTTACGTTTTTATAAGAGGGGTGGACCCTGATCATGGACCTCAATTCGGGGTTTACAAAGATTTTCCCAGCCCGGATCTTATTAATGCAATGGCCAGAGTGCTTATTCCGGGGTGAGAACTTAGAAAAAGCCTTTTTTGTCAAAAAAATTGCTCAGGCAAATAAGTGTGAAGTGACTAAAGTGAACTAAAGTGCCTAAAGTTGATGAATAATGCCAATTTATATAAAAGTTGGAGCGTAGCGACTCATTAACTTTAGCTCACTTCAAACTTTAGCTCACTTGTAACTTATCCGATTTGTAAAATTAATGTTTTGAATTATGAAGGAACATATAAATCATTTATATCAGGAAGGATATCTATCAGACATAGATATTCATTTTGCTAAGTTTATAACCGGTCTTAGTAAAAATGATGACCCTGATATTTTTCTGGCCGCAGCCCTTGCCAGCAATGCTACAGGAAATGGAGATGTATATTTTGACCTTGCTTCTGTGGCCGAGAAACCGCTTCTTATGGGGCTGGAAGATGAGGGGACTGTCAAATGGCCGAAGCTTTCCGGCTGGTTGCAAAAAATCAGAAAGAGCCCGGTAGTGGGAAGCCCAGGAGATTATCGTCCCCTGATACTCGATAAAAAAAACAGGCTATACCTGTATCGATACTGGGATTATGAAAAAAAACTTTCTGAATCTATCATCAACCGTTCTGGAGAAGATTTCCGGGATTTAGATGTAACACTTTTAAATGACGGCTTAAAAAGGCTTTTCCCACAAAGTACGGATAATGATTTTAACTGGCAGATGGTGGCGGCATATATTGCGGCATTTAAAAGATTTTGTATCGTTTCCGGTGGGCCGGGAACAGGAAAGACCTTCACCATGGCAAAGATCCTTGCGCTGCTTTTAGAGCTGTCCGGGAAAGAGAGACTTAAAATTTTACTTGCCGCTCCCACGGGAAAGGCTGCAACCAGGATCGCTGAATCGATTAATGATGCGAAGAAAACGCTAAATAGCAGTCCTGACATTATCGAAGCAATACCTTCTGAAGCCCACACCATACACAGAATGCTCAAAACCATTCCGGGTTCCCCGTATTTCCATCATAACCATGAAAACCCACTTGATGCAGATGTGGTGGTGGTGGATGAAGCTTCAATGATAGATCTTGCCCTAATGTCAAAACTTCTTTGGGCCGTGCCTTTTGATGCAAGGCTGATACTAATCGGAGACAAAGATCAGCTTGCTTCGGTTGAGACCGGTTTTGTACTGGGTGATATCTGTGACAGAGACAATGTTCACGCATTTTCAGGATATTTTTGCAAAAAATTTGTAGAGGTAACCAAACAAAAAATTGATCTTCCGGTTAAAGAACATAAAGATAAACCCGGTCTTTATGACTGTATGGTTGTTTTAGAAAAGAACTATCGGTTTACCGGCAGCAGCGGGATAGGAGAATTAAGCCGTGCTGTAAACCGAGGAGAAACCGATAAAGTCTTATGCCTGATGAAGAACAACCATGATCAAATGTTCTGGAAAGAGATTTCACAACCCAATGATCTGTCACATTTCCTGGCGGAAAGGGTCATTAAGGGCTATTCAGATTATCTTAACACAGAAGATCCATACAGAGCCCTTGAACTTTTTAAAAAGTTCAAAATATTATGTGCCGTAAAAATCGGTTCAATAGGAGTTAACGCTGTCAACAGACTGGCAGAACAGGTATTAATCCGTGAGGGTCTGATAGAGCCTGACGGCTCGTCCTCCAATCCCTGGTACAAGGGGAGGCCGGTTCTGATTACCCGTAATGATTACAGCCTGAAACTTTTTAATGGCGACATGGGAATAACCATGCCGGCTCCGGATTCAAACAGCAAAGATTTGTATGTCTATTTTTTAGGAGATTCAGGCGAACTCAGGTGGTTTCTTCCTTACAGGCTTCCTGAACACGAAACGGTTTATGCAATGACTGTTCACAAGAGCCAGGGGTCGGAGTTTGATAATGTACTTTTAATTCTGCCGGAACGTGATTATCCTGTATTAACGCGGGAACTGTTCTACACGGGAATAACAAGGGCCAGAAAAACAGTCTCGATCTGGGCAACAGAAGATGTATTAAAAACAACTATATCACGTAAGATTGAACGAACGTCAGGGCTTAAAGATGCCCTGTGGGGATAACCGGCATAAGCGCCAAGTTGTTTTGAAAGATGAACATCGAACGTCCAACGTCCAACGTCGAATGAAAAACGTAACCGTTCACAGGTTCAGGGTTCAGGTGTCAGGAAATAATGATTAATAATCAATGGGTAACAATTAACAATTAATTATTGATTATTAGATCGAGGTTCAGGAACCAATGACCAATTATCAATGATAAATGAAAAGTTATGCTCCACCTTTTAGCACATCAATCATAGTAAAAACCTTGCCCTGCACTCCTTCTTGTACCTTTTTGGCCAGGTAAATCAGCGCATCAAGGGTTCCCATGGCATATACATCCCGGCCGTTGACGTTGTGTGTGAATTCAAAGTGGACCGTCTTGTCATTTGAATCGAAGCTGTAGGTGTGCCATCCATGTCCTGACAGGTATTCTTCGGGTATACCCAGGACATCTTTCTGGATCTCGGGATCTCGTTCTTTGTTGATTTCCTCTTGGGTAAAGGGCAAACCAAGGCTGTTAAAATAACGTACCATAGCCTTAGCTGTTCCGCTGGTGTCGGCCTTTCCCTTTTGATGGCTTTCTTTGATTTCAAGAGAATATCCTTTAAAAAGATCCGGGAATGTTTTTGCGGCATATTCCATCATGGCCTGAAAACCGACAATCTGTTTGGCCATGTTTGGTGCGATTACCGCAGAGATGGAAGAAGCCAGGACAGTATCTTCAAGGAGCTGCCGGTCGCCGCCTGTCGTGCCCATAACAAAAGGGAGGCCGTGTTTGCAGTAAAATTCGGCATTACTATTTACAGCCGGAGGAAGAGAAAAATCCACACTCAAAAAAGCACCTTCCTTTTCCATGATCTCAGAGATGGCCTGATCTCTGTTTTGCGGCTGAATGAGGCTGATAGAAACGGAATCAATAGTCATTTCAGTTTCGGTAATTTCAGGTCCGGTCAGTGATTGCGAAATCAGTTCAAACCGGCTGTCAGCAAGGGCATGACCGGCGACATTGGAAGCCATATTCCCGGGCAAGCCGTTCACCATAATTTTTATATTATCCATTTTGCACCTCCTATTTTCCTTACAATAGATTCCAGCTTCGGGAATTTCCTGTTTTTAAAAGCTGAAAGATTATACTTTAATGTTTTTATAGCATCAGGGATATATTTTTCAAAGTATCTTTTTCCTTTGATACAATTAAGATAAGCAAAGGCCCCCAGTATCTGAAGGTTTCTTGTTATGGCACAATATTTATAACAGGCAAGAAAGTTGTTCGGATCGACGTTCAGTAAAGATGAAAGAGTTTCGACAGAAAAATGAAGAAGTTGATTCTGCACGGAACGGGGCAACTCAACATAGGGATCGATCAGCAAAGATGCAAGGTCGTACTGGATCGGGCCTAAACGTCCCCCTTGAAAGTCAATAAAATAAAAACGATTATTTTTTACCATGATGTTTCGTGACTGCATGTCCCGGTGCATAAATCCGTTGAACGAAAATTCAAGAGCCTTGTCCGCAAGAGAACTAAATTCATCTTCAAGGTCTTGAAAGTAGATATTCATTCCAATGTATTCCCTTAAGAAAACATCAACAAAGTAGCGGCATTCTTTCTCGAGAATAAGATCCTGATCATAATGTGAGGTTTGATATGTCCAGGTCGGATCAAAGCCCTTTGCACCGGTTACGGAGAGTTTTCCTAAAAGGGTTATGACCGATTTGTAATATGAGATGATCTCATCCTGATTTTCAGTATTAAGAACAACGGTCTGAAGATTTACATCCCCCAGATCTTCCATGAATACAAGGCCTGAAAAAGTATCATAAAGATATATTTCCGGTACCTGTATATCCTTATCATGCAGATGGCGGCCGATGGCAACAAATGAGTCTGCTTCGCCTGTTGTACGCTTTTTTCTGATGCCGTGGTCTGCCATAACAATAGATTTGTCGCCCGAGGTCAGCCGGTACCAGTTTCTGTCAGATCCATCACCCTTGAGCCCGGTGCGGACAATCTTTTTGTTCAACCAATTCGGAAATGCGTGCTTGAAAGCTTCAGGCGCCATCTGTTCGAAAACAGCTTGGTTGTACCTTTCCGGGGTGCCGATATCTTTCCACTGGTATTGTTTTGAAATAAAAGTGCAAACTTTTTTATTTTCTGATATCAGTTTTCGGTATATATCGATGCTGTTTGAAAAGATATTATCAGGTATTAATTCAAGAATCTGTGGATCCAAAACCTGTATCCCGGTAAAGGTGAGTTTTCCGGTTTCTCCGGGCAGGTGAATATTCGAGCCTGAAGCAAGGTGAGAGGGGAGGTGGGCCGAATCATGGAAACCTGTAATAAAACCGTCTTTATTTACCGGTACGGTGTTAAACTGTGGGTCGTCATGAAGAACCAGTGTGACCGGATGATTATGATTTAAGTGAAAATCATAAACCTTTTTTAAATCTATATCGGTAACAATGTCGCTGTTTATGACCATAAAGGGACTATCGTCCCAGAAGTCGGCAACATTTTTTATGGCTCCCCCTGTACCAAGGATTTCCGGTTCATAGCGGGTGATGACGGGGATTGCATATTTTTGCCGTGCCAGATAGGAATCGATCTTTTTATAAAGATGATGGGTGTTGATAATGACAGCTTTACATCCTGCATTCTGCAAACTTAAGATAATGATATCAAGCAGGGGACGCCCTGCAACAAGAAAGAGCGCTTTGGGTGTGTTTTTCGTAAAGGGAAGCAGACGCGTGCCAAAACCTGCGGCAAGTATTAGAGCTTTCATTTATAGATAATTCAAATATTTTTGGATTGCATCGGCATAGAATTCTATCCTGTCCTTATTATCGGAACCTTTTACACCGTTGGTTGTAAAAAAATCTATTCCATTCGTGTAGTTGACTATGGAAAGCGCTTCTTTTCGTTCGATTTCCTTCTTTTTATACATGCGATTTCCTATAGCTTCAATTTTTTTTATGCGATCTTTTGGTTTAATGGAGTTTGGCGGGTGTTGCATGAAAAAGTTTAATACGATCCAGTATGATTCGAAATAGGTTTTTAAGAAACTTGAAAATAATCTCAATTTTCTAAAACCGGAAGAGGTTAGATTGTATGTGTCCGGCAAGGTGGGATGAGGCATTAAAATGGTTTCATCGATAAATGTCTTTATGTTTTTACGGACAAAGTACTCCGTGGTTTTATCAACATCATATGCGAATTCATATTTAAAGAAATATTGAAGGAACTCGTAGTCTTCGTGAAGATCGGAAGCCGAAAACTGAAAAGCATCCTTTATAAGGATTGCAAGAGAGGTAATGGCCGCCGGGACAAAAAAGGCGATACAGTTATTTTTGTAATATTCGAGGTTTGGGCGTTTGCTCTGGTTTACCTTTAACAGCGCATCGGCAAAACCGGCCTTCTTGTCTTTTGTGATACGTTCGATGAATTTTCTCTGGACATAAGTGTCAAGCACATGCTCCACGGTATGAACATAATCGACAAGGAGCGTATCGGCAAGCCTGGCTTTTTGTGAAAGCAGGTGGTTCATGTATGTTTCAACATGGGATGTCAGGTGATCAAAAGAAAAACTTTTTTTTGAACAGTTCATGACAGCGGCGGCAACAAGGGCGTGAGGCGTAACAACAGTTACCGAGTTGATGGCGTTTATAACCCTGTGACCCAGATTTCGGCAGAAAATGTTAAACTCTTTGGATTGCATATCCTCAATCGGTGTGCCGTATTGCAATAAAAGCTCTTTTAAAGAGATCGGTTCATGGAACTGAATATAGATTCTCCCATACCTTTTTTTTAAAAATTTTCGTGCCTTAATGACTTGCACCAGACTTTCAGGCTGTTTCTCTTTTCCTTCAACTTCATGAAGATACGAGCTTTCCTCCAATACCGTATCATATCCTATAAAAATAGGCGCGAATATCATGTCTTTACACGCTCTGTTTTTATAAGCATTGAGAAGGATCGAAAGGAGTCCAAGCTTGGGCAGAATCAATTTACCGGTTCGGCTTCTACCGCCTTCAATGAAGAATTCAATATTGAAACCTTCTGCTAGCAGATTGTGAATATACTCTGCAAAAACCTTTGAATAGAGGACCGCTCCTTTAAACGTTCGTCTTATAAAAAATGCGCCTCCGCTCCTGAATAAGGGGCCCACAGGCCAGAAAGAAAGATTTTTCCCGGCAGCAACGTGAGGACACGGCATATTGTTGTGATACAAAAGATACGATAATATCAGGTAATCGATATGGCTTTTGTGGCAGGGAACGAAGATTACAGGACCCTTCTTTGACATGCTTTTCACTCTGTTGAGGCCGTCTTTATCGACTGTTACCCCTTCAAACATGGTGTTCAGGACCCAGGTTATCAAGGCCGAGGCCATTTTTATGATGATCATACTGTAGTTTGCGGCAATCTCATCAAGAGAATCACTTGCCTTTTTTTGTACCTTTTGAATCGGGATATTGCGGGCTTTTGAATGATGTTCCATGAAGTTTTGAAGCCGTTCTTTTGTAAGGATATTTTCTTTCATTTCATACCTTGACTTCAAAACCGGTCCCGTGATGCTCTGGCGATGACGATTGATTTGATTCAAGAGATTGTGTCTTAAGGTGAGAGCCTGATATTCGGTGCTTTTTTCACGGTTTTCCTCAAGCGCTAAAAAAGTTTTGAGGTTAACCGGTTCGGATATTTCCACGAAAACCCTGCCGGGATTTTTGAACAAGATCAACAGACGTCTTATCTTGCCGGGATTTTCTTTAGTGCCGAACAGAATGTCCATGATGTTAGGCATAGATTTTTCCGGCTTTTTATCAAAGAACATAAGCTGAGGAACAAGAAAAATGGGACGATCAATCGATTTCTGCATTTCGATAAGATATTGAACAGGATCTTGTTTTGCTTTGACAAATCTTCGGTGGAAACCTTTTTGTTCAACCAGAGAGAGTAATGCCGGCCGGCCGTTCGTAAGTTCATTCCGGATATATCCACTTCCATAAGGATCAGGGAGTGCCAGGTTATGAAATATGTAATCAAGGTATGAAAAAAAGATCCTTAAAAAGCGTGATACCGGCTGCCATATAAATATTTTATAGTCAAAACCTATCTGAGGAAATGGAAGACCGTCCTGCTTGTAGCGGGTGTAATAAAAGAGGTATAGAAAGTAACTTTTAGGTTTCGTAACATATATAATAATTCCCTCTTTTTGAAGTTTTTTGAGATTATGGGTCTGTTCCTTGGTAACCTTTATGCCGGAAAAGAAGAGTTTAAGGATAAATGTTGATAACAGACCGATATTTTCAGGCAGTTGAAAAAGATAGTGGTTGTGTTTGTTTTGCGAGAAAGTGTTATTCTTTCTTCTTAATTTGGTTCTAAATTTATCAAGTTGTAATTTAAGCCGTTTTGACATGATAAAATCCGATTTTAAATTTATATACAAAATTTTTCAACTAACAGATGTAAATTTTGATTGCAATCTTTTCTTTAAAGAAGCATGCTTTTTAAAAAAAATATTGTAAATCTATATTGTTATATTTTGTGAAGTGTTTTTTAAGAATAGTTTTTGATCAGAATATCAAGATTCTTATATAAAAAAAAATTAAGCTTGCGTTACAAAATAAGTTGTGCTAATTTGCATATTCTTCTTTTTGGAAAAGTTTTTTTAGTAAATTAAATTAACATTGAAGGAGGATGATTTTCTATGAAAACATTAATTGGTGGGGCGGTTGGAGCTGTATTGGGTCTCATTGGTATATCCGTATGGTGGAAACCATTTTTGCAGCTTTTAGCCGGTGCTATCCCTGTGATGCTTCTGCTTGGCGGTGGTTTGGCTCTTTATCTGGGTTTTGACGAACTCAAAGATACCTGGAAGAAAGATGATACAACAGTTGAAACTCCAACCAAAACAGATGAAACTGAAAAATACAAAGATGAAGTTAGGGATCTGAAAAAAGAGATCGAAGCTCTAAAAGCTGAAAAAGCACAATAAAAAGCTGATTCGCAAAAGCACGGTACTTGTTTGATGGCAAAATGTGAGAAGAAAAATAAACGCCTTGCAAATTGATGCAAGGCGTTTATTATTTTTTTCAGGAATCGCCAGTTTTTTTTATAGCCGAAGTTGCCAGAAAATCTGCTCTTTCATTTTCCTCATGGCCGGAATGCCCTTTTACTTTTATTATTTTCAGATCGTTGAATTTTAAAAGAGTTTTTTTTATCGATTGTATGATATCCTGATTTTTTCTTGCTTTCCAGCCCAGGTTCAGGATTCCGCATGCATACCTGCTGTCCGTAAAAATGCGTACCGGAAGCTCGGTATTTTTTATGGCCAGAAGACCTGTTCTGATCGCTTCAAGCTCTGCGATATTGTTGGTCGCAATACCGATATATTTTGATATCTCTTTTTCATGTTTTCCGAAACGGAGTACAATCCCAATTCCTGATGGGCCTGGATTCCCGGAAGATGCCCCGTCCGTATAGATACAGATGGAATCCTTGTATTTGATATTATCCGCAAGCTTGCCTTTTGTTTTAGGCCTGGTTTTAAGTTTTTTTTGGGATTTTTCGGCCGATTTTTTACCTCTGGATCTTTTGGTTTCGGACTGGATCGAACTAATGGGCTTGATATTTTTTTGGTTGACCCAGTACTCGTAATCCTGACCAAGCTGGTACTTGATCAAAACCCTGCCGTCTTTAACAACATGTCTTTGATTCCGATCTGTGGCCAGCCAGACCTTATTTTTTTTAAACTGCATCCGCTTCCAGTTTATTTTGTCATCAGTCATTGATTATTAACCATTATTTATTTTGCCCTGAAAAGCCTGGTCCTTTGGGCCAGGTCAGAGTTCTTCGGCTTTGCCTGAAGAATCGCTGCAAGAGTTTGAAGTGAACTAAAGTTTAAAGTGAGCTAAAGTTAAGGAATTCTGTCAATTATATAAAAACAGCGGAGCGAAGCGACACCATAACTTTAGGCACTTTAGATCACTTTAGACACTTTTAACTTGTACGGCTTTAAGTAAA
>JAUWLP010000141.1 GCA_030613575.1 Desulfobacteraceae bacterium | reverse complement strand
TTATGGAGTAATGGAATGATGGGTTTGAAGGAGTTTTTTACAATTAAAATGGTTTATTTCCGCCTTTATCCCCAATATTCCAGCATTCCATTCTTCCATTCTGGTGACATAAACAGGTTGCCATTAATAAACCTGTATTTTCAAGAAGTTGTAGAATTTCCGAGACGTTTAATTATGGGATTATAAAAAAGGAGACTATCATGAATCCGGAAATGTTCAGAGAATACGATATCAGGGGAATTGCAGGAAAGGATATGACAGAAAATGATGTAATGCTGATTGGAAAAGGTGTCGGGACTTTTCTCAGGAATAACGGTCGCTCAAAGCTTACCGTGGGCCGTGACTGCCGGCTGACGTCCGACATCTATTCAGAAAAAGTCATAGAAGGTTTGCGCTCAACCGGGTGTGATGTGCTCGACATCGGAGTTTGTCCCACGCCTGTTTTCTATTTTTCAATCCAGCATTTTGACCGGGAAGGTGGTGTTATGGTAACGGCCAGCCACAATCCCGGCGAGTATAACGGTTTTAAGCTCTGTATGGATTTGGATTCGATTCATGGCGAAGATATCCAGAAAATTTTCGGGATTATTAATGATAAATCATTTGTGCAGGGGAAAGGCTCTCTTTCCACAACCGACGTTGTCACGCCCTATAAGGAATTTTTAATAAATAATATAACCTTGGCCGGGCCCATAAAGGTGGGCGTGGATGCGGGTAATGGTACTGCAGGAGTGGTTGCCGTACCCATACTAAAGAACCTCAATTGCCAAGTTTATGATATTTACTGCGACATGAACGGCACTTTCCCGAACCACGAAGCTGATCCAACAGTGGAAAAAAACATGCAGGATCTTATCGCCATGGTAAAGGAAAAGGGATTGGATGTGGGCATCGGTTACGACGGTGACGGCGATCGAATCGGCGTTGTGGATGAGAAAGGGAACCTTGTATTTGGTGACCAGCTAATGATCATATTTGCCAGGGAAATCCTTTCGAGAAAACCCGGGGCAACATTCATATCTGAAGTAAAATGTTCAAAGACAATGTATGATGACATCGAAAAACACGGCGGCCGGGCCATTATGTGGAAGACCGGACACTCTTTGATTAAAAAGAAAATGAAACAAGAAAAGGCTGAACTGGCAGGTGAAATGAGTGGCCACATGTTTTTTGCTGATCGATATTTCGGTTTTGATGATGCCACCTATGCTTCCTGTAGGCTCCTTGAGATATTAACCAAAACCGGGAAAAAAATATCCGAACTTTTATCTGATGTCCCTAAAACATTTTCCACACCCGAGATACGTGTTGAATGTCCTGATGATAAAAAGTTCGCCGTTGTTAAAAAGGCGACCGAATTTTTCCGCACGAGGTACAATATTATCGATATTGACGGTGTTCGGGTTCTGTTTGACGACGGGTGGGGCCTTGTACGCGCATCCAACACTCAGCCGGCCCTGGTGCTTCGTTTTGAAGCCACGTCTGAAGACAGGCTTTCAGAGATAAGGAATTTAATCGAGTCTGTCCTGGCCGATATTCAAAAAGCGTAAGGTCGATAAAGACTGTATTTTTATAAAAATATAAAGCCATCCTCTGTAATGTGGATGGCTTTGTGTTTAAAAACAATTTGAATGAATAAAATCGATAAAAAAATATTTGGCACCCTCTTTTTTTCCATATTCGGTACGGTAACCGGTGTCGGGATCGTGGTCCCCTTGCTGCCTGTTTATGCCCATAATCTTGGTGCGAGTGGCATATACATCGGTTTGATATTCGGATCTTTTTCCCTGTCCAGAACCTTTTTACTCCCTTATTTCGGCAGATATTCAGATAAAAAGGGGCGAAAACCGTTTATCGTTGCAGGGCTTTTCGCCTATACACTGGTTTCACTGACATTTATACTTGCAAATAATGTTGAATCCCTTATCGGCATACGGTTTGTTCAGGGGATAGCGTCAGCCATGATAATGCCGGCGGTTCAAGCCTATGTGGGAGATATCACACCGGCCGGCCGTGAAGGTTTCACCATGGGCTTGTTTAATATGTCGATGTTTTTGGGTCTGAGCATCGGGCCCCTGATTGGAGGAATAATCCATGACCGCTTCAGCCTCGACACTTCTTTTGCAGCAATGGGTTTTCTTGCTCTTGCAGGCTTTTTATTAAGCCTATTTCTACTCCCTCCTACAAAATCCGAGCCGGTTGTGAACCGGGGAACAGAGCCATTAGAGTGGAAACAGCTTCTTTATGACAAGGATATGGCAGGGCTTTTTCTTTTCAGGCTCGCGTATGCTGCGTGTATAGGGGTTATCTGGAGTTTCCTGCCGGTTTTGGCAGATACCGAGTTTTCACTCTCGAGTTCATCCATCGGAATCCTTGTAATGATAGGGGTTTTTTCCAGTGGCATGCTTCATGTTCCCATGGGTTTTTTAGCAGACAGGGTTAACAGAAAAATGATGGTTATTATTGGAGGATTGATTATCAGTTATGCAATTTTTTCTTTTGAATGGGCAGACAGCTACAACGATCTGGTAGTGGCCAGTCTATTTTTCGGTTTCGGGGGAGGTGTTTCAATGCCTGCACTGATGGCACTGGCTGTGTTAAAAGGGAATGCAACCAAGGCAATGGGATCCGTTATGGGGCTTTTGGCAATGGCGCACAGTCTGGGAATGCTGACAGGATCACTGCTGGCCGGCTTGATGATGGATATTTTCCGGCTCCGTCAAGCTTTTCCATCAGGAGGCATAATCATGATCCTTTGTGTGGGCCTGTTTATTGCTTGCACATATCATAAAAAAGTGGCGCCCGCTCAGGCAGATTCGAGAACCGGTCCTTTGGACCTTGAAGGATAAACTCCAACCCGGAAAAGCCGGACAAGTTACAAGTGACCTAAAGTTTGAAGTGATCTAAAGTTAAGGAGTCGCTACGCTCCGGCTATTTATATTAAATTGACGGAATTCCACAACTTTAGTCACTTTAGTTCACTTTAGTCACTTCACACTTGATAAGTTAAGATATTTTTTGCCACAAAATGCACAAAATTCAATTTTAAGGAATTAAGGGCATCATTCACTCTCATAAGGTTTGCCACACTCTTTGCAACGACCGTCCGGACCGATCACGCCGATACAGCTTTCGTCGATACATAATCTGCGCTGTTCCCACTCTAAATCCGCATGGGATGTCTCTGCCCCATTTTCCGCAACATCTTCTAATTCTTCTTCTGCTGCCGCCGCTTCAAAATCTTCCATTGCCGGTTCTTCTTTTGTTCCATCGGAAGGCCCCTCTTCAAAGGGCAA
Source organism: Desulfobacteraceae bacterium (assembly GCA_030613575.1). Taxonomy (GTDB): domain Bacteria; phylum Desulfobacterota; class Desulfobacteria; order Desulfobacterales; family UBA11574; genus S5133MH16. Next base: position 3,834 of record JAUWLP010000141.1, on the reverse strand, counting down.
TCCGCATTCCTTGCATCGCCCGTCCGGACCGATCACGCCAATGCAGCTTTCGTCAATGCATAACCTTCGATTCCCCCACTCTATATCTGCCTGGGACTTGGTTTCTTTGTTTTCCATTTTGATTTTCTCTACAGTAATATTAAGGGCTCGCTCAAAAATTACTTCACATTTTAATGCGCCGATCCATCCCGCTTGGCTGCGTTGCTCGTCGGTTAAATAGCCAGCTATTCGCCCTCCTCGCGCCTTGCCATGCGGACGCCTCAACTCCTGAAAATGTAAATTTATTTCTTCGCGAACCCTAAGTTACTTTTGAATGAGCCTTAAGCCCGTCGGAATACACTATGATTCAACGAATTTGTCAAGAATCTATTCCTGACACCCTGTTCTCCGATCAAAGTTCTTCGGGCGTGAATGCCACAACATCATCAATTTTGGTTGTATTTGCAAAGAGCATAACCAGACGGTCGACGCCAAGAGCAATGCCGGATGCTTCCGGCATAAATTGCAATGATTCCAGAAATTTTTCGGGCAAGGGATATGCCTGCAATCCGGATTCACTGCGTATTTTTTGTTCGTTCTCAAATCTTGTTCTCTGCTCAACAGGATCGGTCAGTTCTGAAAAGGCATTGCACAGTTCCAAACCACTTATGTAAAGCTCGAACCTTTCGGCCATGGAACGGTTTTCCGGTTTTAGTCTTGCCAGGGAAGCAGCAACAGCAGGGTAATCATAAAGAAAAAGCGGTTTTTTGTGCCCCAGATTCGGTTCGATGTCAAAAGCCATCACCTGGTCAAATCGATCCTGTAAAATCGCCGTTTTCATGGAAACTGATGAAAATCTCTCAAATGCATCTGTCACCGACATCCTGGACCAGGGAACTTTAAGATCGATGCTGTTGCCCTGGTAAACCAGAAAATCTTCAAAACCGGCTTGGCGAGCCACAAACCGTATCAATTCTTCACACTGCTCCATCATATCAAAATAATTATGCCCGGCGGTATACCATTCCAGCATAGTCATTTCAGGCAAGTGCTTTGGGCCCCTCTCTTTTTGACGGAAGCATTGACAAATCTGAAAAATGCGCGGATATCCGGCTGCAAAAAGCCGTTTCATACAAAGCTCCGGTGAAGTACGCAAAAACCAGTCACCTGAAATTTCGGCATCAATATGGGCTTCAGGCGCGGGAGCAGGAATCCTGGAGGGTGTCTCGATTTCAAGATAGTCATTATCAATGAAAAATGTGCGCACGGCCTGAATGATTTGTGCCCTCAGCCAAAGGTTTCTTTTTATGTACGATTGCCTGCTATTTTTCATGAAGTTTATCTGCAATAAGGCATGTTTTCATATTGACATTATAGTTAAATAACTATATTTTTGTAATAGTTTAATTCTTTGAAACAAATCGATTTAAAATGAGCGGTACAAGGAGACAATATAATGCGATGTATAACAAATAATCAAATCAAATTCAAAGTTGCTGCTATCTTTGTACTCCTGGCGTTTGCATCAACTACTTTTGCTTCAGGATTGTCTGTGGGCAGGCTAATCCCTAAAGGTAAGGTCACCTTATTTCAGGGAAACCAGAAAGTTGGGGAATTCAGTTCTGAAGCACCTTTTCCCGAAGGCACTCTCTTATCCGTCCAGGGCGAATGCGGTATCAAAATGAGTGACCTTTATCTGGTTGCAATAGACAAAAGCATGTTTTCCGTTACAACTGATCCCGACTCCCGCAAACTGGCCGTTAAAAATGGGACGATTTATTTTGCGCTTTCCTCCATGCCGCATATTCTGGTATTCCAAACTCCGGATGGTGTGGTAACCACACATCAAGTTTTGCTGAATGCATCTTCGGGATCCGCCTTGCTGAAAGGCTATGTATCGGTTACGGAGGACATTACCAAGGTCGGAGTGCTTGAAGGCGGGTCAATGTTGCTGTCGGTTGACGATGGCAAAACAATGAGAATCAACGCCGGTCAAGAACTCAGATTGGCTCAGGCAGGTCTGTTTGATGATAAAGAAGAAAAAAAAGAGGAACCAAAACCTAAAGAAGATAAACCGGCGGATAAAGCTAAAGGAATGTCAACCACCGCAAAAGTTCTTATCGGACTTGTAACCGTCGGTGGCGGTGTAGCTCTTTTTGCAGGCGGCGGTGGCGGTGGCAGTAGCGGAGGAGGTGCCGCCAGTCCGGCTGGAAATTAGGGTCGAAAAAAGGCTTTCCGATATAAAATTATATTGCGGCGGCTCACTTGCTTCGTGAACCGCCGCTTTGATTTTATTATTTTATTATTTCCTGAATTGTGTATTTTGTGGCAAAACTTTTTTTCATTTCAATATTTTTTGGTTCTCTCCGAGCTGTAGGCTCTACGAGCCGGAGGCCGGCTTGTTCAGGTTAGGGGCAAACTATTGAAGGCAAGAATAACAAATATTCGCTTTTTCCTGATTGCAGCAATCACAGTGATACTCTTGGCGCCTTTTTTTTCGGGATGCAGCAAAAAACAGGGCCTAAACCGTGACATTGTTGAGCGATACTCCGTATCACCGGGAAAAAATGATGACATAACCCGCCTCAACGAACAGTTGTTTTCTGCTGCCCGGATGAACGTGGATCCCAGTGACTACATATTAGGCGCCGGCGACCTGCTTCAAATTACCGTGTTTGAAGCCGAAAATCTTAATACAACGGTCCGCGTCAGTTCACGGGGGCATGTTACCCTTCCCCTTCTTGGCCAGATCCAGATCAAAGGGTTGACCGCACGGGAAACCGAGATCAAAATTGAAAATCTTTTTCGGGCGAAATACATTAAAGATCCGCATGTCAGCGTCTTTGTTGAAGAGCATTTCAGCCAGCGCGTGACATTGGTAGGGCAGTTTAAAAATCCCGGAACATATGACTACGTTTCAAAACAACGCCTGCTTGACGTTATGGCGCTGGCCGGTGGGCTTTCCGATAAGGCCGGAGGAACCGTCCAGGTCCGGCGTAAAGAAAATATACCCGGCAAACCCAACGTGTTCTTGGTTGACCTGGACCGGCTCATAAAGGAAGGCCGGACAGAACTGAATGTTGAAATTAACGGCGGGGATGTTATATTTGTTCCCGAAGCCGGCAATTTCTTTGTTGACGGTGCTGTCCGCCGTCCCGGGTCCTATCCTATTCGAAATAAAATGGTTCTCGAGGAAGCTTTGCTGGCCGCTGGTGGGACTACCCCCTACGCTCTCAAGGATTCCCTTGTATTAATCCGCTATGTTAATGACAAGGGCCGTAAAGTCATTGAACTGGAGAATACTCCAAAAAATCAAGAAATGGAAATACAGGACCGGGATATCATCGTGGTTAAATCCAGCACATGGGGCAAGCTGGTTCATGGGACACTAATAAATATCGGAATCCCCGGATTAGGAGTTGGTTACCATGATCCGGAAAGAAGATACTGGTAGAGACCTTTGCAAGCTAAACAAAATATTGCGAATTGCGGGTTAATAACCCAACCACCTTACCCGAAACGAATCTCCGTGCGCCACAAGCTCCATGGCTATGGAGCCGCTGTTTTCCCGCCATTTTTTGCTTTCAACTAATCTGGCCCGGGCATGAAAGATCCCCTCGATTCTGATGGCCTCGGTTCCTTCCTGAATGGCATACCTTTTGAGTTCAATCCGGTAATTCATGGAATCGACTTTTTCAAAAGTCCGGCGATATGGGGCCAACCGGGAAGTAAACGATTTGCCATTTTCGACGGCATCCGGCTCAAAAAAGGTGGCAAACTTATCAAGCTGTTCTTTCTCATATGTTCGGCAATACTCGATTAAAAAGGCGTTCAGATGGGACTGTAAATCTTCAT
>JAUWLP010000110.1 GCA_030613575.1 Desulfobacteraceae bacterium | reverse complement strand
AAAATCTTTATAAATGTCTTTGAAGCCGAAGCCAGAAAGATAAAAGGCGCTGATTTTTTGGCCCAGGGGACCCTCTACCCGGATATCATTGAGTCTAAATCTGTCTTTGGCGGCCCTACATCTGTCATTAAATCACATCACAATGTTGGCGGCCTTCCAAAAAATATGAAATTAAAACTTATTGAACCCTTAAAGTACTTGTTTAAGGATGAAGTGCGTATACTGGGCAAGGAACTGAGACTTGATGAAAACCTGATATGGCGTCAACCGTTTCCCGGACCGGGTCTTGCAATTAGAATTATCGGAGAAATTAACAAAAGTCGCCTTTCAATATTAAGAGAAGTCGATGAGATTTTGCTTGATGAAATTAGAAATATTGGATATTATAAAAAATTATGGCAGTCTTTCGCCGTCCTCCTGCCCATAAAAAGTGTGGGGGTTATGGGAGACAGTCGAACCTATGAAAACATTGTGGCTATCCGGGCGGTAACAAGCAAAGACGCAATGACAGCGGATTGGGCCAGGTTGCCTCACAAGTTTCTCGGTAAAATATCAAACCGAATAATTAATGAAGCAACCGGCGTAAACAGAGTCGTTTATGATATCAGTTCCAAACCGCCGAGTACAATCGAGTGGGAATAGATAAAAATGGCAGAAAATGAGGATTCCAGATTTAAAATACGTATAGATGATGAGAAACCGGATTTCCAGTCTCAAGAAGAAATCGACGATCTTAAGGTCGAAAAATTAAGCAAGCGTATCACCCGTATTTCGATTCTCATCCCATGTTTGCTATTTGTTATAATTCTTGCTGGTTATTGGGATTTAAAAAAAAACATATCCATAACGGACAGTACAGGAAGCATGGGGGTTAAGGCCCTTTCTAAAGAACTCGAATCAAAATTTTCATCCCTTTCCCTTCGACAGGCTAATCTTGAAGATGCCCTTAAAAAAAGGGTTGCGGCAATTGAAAAGAGTACCGCTTCTATTCAGGTAAACCTGAACAAAGCAACCACCGCTATAAAGTACATTAGATCTGCCAGAAAAACAGACAATGAAAAATTTGAAAGCACCATAACAACTATCGACAAAAAACTGTCTCCCCTGCCCGGAGATTTGAAAACTATCGCATCAGATCTAAAGAACATTAATAATACAGTTAATAATAAATTGGAAAATCTTTCTCAAATTGTCGGAAGCGCCAAAAATGATCTGATAAATATCAGGTCCGATATTGACTTCCTTAAATCCGTCAAGGTTGACCAGAAGAATGTTGATATATTGCTGAAAAATCAGCAGCAAACCTACCAACTCGCTTTGCAAAAAATAACAAGCAATCTTGAAGATAGAATAAAATTTGTCGAAAAGAAGTTAAAAGAACTGGAAAAGGTTGAAAAGTTACCTAAAAACTAAAGATGGACATTGAATCCTTGAATCAGATCCTTGGTAATATTGCCTCAGGTAAAATGTCTGTTGAAGATGCCGCCCGAAAACTCAAACACCTGTCATTTGAGGATCTTGACTATGCACATATAGACCATCACCGCTCACTGCGCAAGGGGTTTCCTGAAGTTATCTTTGGGCAGGAAAAGACTGCCGATCAGATTATCGGTATCATGGAAAAAATGCTGCCCCAAGAAAAAGTCGTTTTGGTTACTCGCATAGACGCCCATCTGGCAGATCAAGTTGTTTCACGCTTCCCTGAAGCAGTATATCATAAAGATGCCAAAATGGTTGTCTGGAAAAAACATGAAATCCCTGTACGGGGCAAAGGAACCATAGTTGTAATTTCAGCAGGAACATCAGACATACCGGTTGCCAAAGAGGCATTTCTTACAGCACAGGCAATGGGAAATCCGGTTGAATCTGTTTTTGATGTCGGGATTGCCGGTATTCACAGGTTGTTTAACCATAAAAAATTGATCGATCGGGCTTCTGTCCTTGTTGTAGTAGCAGGAATGGAAGGTGCGCTTCCCAGCGTGGTTGCAGGAATGGTCAGCAGGCCGGTTATAGCCGTTCCAACAAGCGTAGGCTATGGTGCCAGTCTGGGCGGTTTGACTGCTCTTTTTGCCATGTTAAACAGCTGTAGTTCAAATGTCGCTGTTGTAAATATCGATAACGGATTTGGGGGCGGGTATATGGCTTCTATTATAAACAGAGTGTAAAGTTCCGGGCTCATAGGACGCTACTTTGGATTACTTGTAAAAGAATTATATTATAATCTTTGGTGTCTTTGTGGCTGAACGTTTACGATTACTTTTATTTCAAAAATAAAATTGCAGATAAAGTGATTTTTTTATGAGCACAAACGAAAAATTCTGGATAGGATTTGGCGATATTCATGAAGATCTTTCACTTGTTGATGAAATTCCAGATCTTGCCGATGCAGACGGTGTGATAATCAGCGGTGATATAACCAACAGGGGCGGCATACAAAGGGCAAGTGAGCTGCTGGAAGTTGTCTTTAGAATAAATCCAAACATCTACGCTCAGATAGGTAATATGGATCGGCCTGAAATTACTTCTTATTTAGATGATAAGGGGTGGAATATCCATGCAAAGGGTAAACAACTAACCGAAGATATCGGTATTATGGGTGTTGGATATTCAACACCAACTCCTTTTATGACCCCTTCCGAGGTTCCCGACGCCAGGCTGGCACAGTGGTTGAACCAAGGTTACGAGCAGGTAAAACACTTGCCAAATCTTATTCTGGTAGCCCATGATCCGCCTTTTGGATCAAAAGCAGCCGATCTGCCTTTCGGAGAAAATGTGGGTAACAGGTCAGTGCTGGAATTTATCCGGCGTGTCCAGCCGGATATCTGTCTAACAGGTCATATCCACGAGGCAGAGTCCGAAGATTTTATCGGCAAAACAAAGGTGTTGAATCCCGGTATGCTATGCATGGGCGGTTATGTGCTTATCAGGCTGGAAGGAGATAAATTAGAGGCCAATCTCATGTACATATGATAAAGAAGTTTGAAGTGAGCTAAAGTGCCTAAAATTAAGGGATTTAATATATTTTAAAATTAACGCGCTGAAATTCCGATGTAAGCAGGACTCAACCCTGGCCCAGACCGATCACCAATACTTTATACTCTAAAAACCAGGTTTGCAATGATGAATAGGCTATATCAATATATTCGACCGAGTCGCACCAGAGCGGGCTTTAGTTTACTTTAGCTCACTTCAAACTTTAGGCACTTTTGTCGGTTTACTGCTTATAACCAATGGCCCGCAAAAATTCCTTTCGTTCCTTAATATCGTCTTGGGTTTCAATCCCCTTTGAGCAAAACCCGTCAATGACACCGCCTATTCCTCGTCCCAACTCTGTTTCTACAACCAGAACTTCCACAGGATTTGCCGTTGCACAGATGATTCTGCAAACTTCCGGAACGTTTTTGATAGCATTCAAGACATTGACGGGGAACATCTCTTTCATAAAGATGATGAAACTGTGACCGGCCGAAAGATTGTAAGCATTTTTCTTAGCCAATTCAATCAATTCAATGTCTGTGCCGGTATATCGCACCAGACACGGACCTGAAGCTTCACAAAACGCCAGACCGAATTTCGCTCCCGGTACGGTACTGACTATCGCCTCATAGATATCTTCGACCGTCTTTATAAAGTGAGAATGCCCTAAAATCATGTTCAACTCATCTGCTTTTTCAATACTTACAGTTTTGATTTCCATACAACCCTCCGTTTTCCCACTGGACTGTGCAGGCTAATAATAATTATTGTAATCAAATGGTCAATAAAGGAATTATTATACTCAACCCTTAGTATTTGCAAATCAAAGTATTAAGTTTCAAAACACCATTTACCTTTTTTAGTCGGCGCCTTAAGAGATACTTCGAGCTGTTTTAAAAAGGTAATCCTCGGTATCTCCTTTGCACCAAAGCGGAGAAGGTGCTCGGTTGTTAGCTGGCAGTCTATCATATCAAAGGATAATGCGTTAAGATATTCAACGAGTTTTACAAGGGCTACGTTTGAAGCATTGCTGATTCGAGTGAACATCGATTCTCCGAAGAAACACTTCCCCAAAGAAACGCCGTATAAACCTCCGGCCAGTTCTCCCTGGTACCAGGTTTCCACCGAATGTGCAAAACCTGATTCATGGAGCTTGCAGTAGGCATCAATCATATCTTCAACAATCCAGGTTCCTTGATTGTTTTGAAGTCGAATTTGAGCGCACTGGTTTATCACTTGAACAAAAGCAGAATCCATGGTTACCTTGAATAGACCCTTTTTCATAATCTTTTTCAACGTTTTTGAGATCTTGATCTCACGAGGATACAGGACAAGACGAGGATCCGGTGACCACCACAAAATCGGTTCGTCATCTGAAAACCACGGAAAAATGCCCATACGGTAAGCAAGTAGAAGACGCTCCTGGTTTATATCACCGCCAACAGCCAGTAAACCTTCGCTGGAGGCAAGATGTGGAGGGGGGAATACTATTTTATCAGTTAAAAGAAAAACAGTCACTCAATTACTCAACGACTGAATTTAATTAAGGGCTTCGCCCTAGTTGGAATTGCTGAATTTCCGAGACGTAAAGTTAAAGGTCAACTTGTCGTTCTCTGTATTAATAAAAACCTCGCCGCCTTTTTCAAGCCGCCCAAAGAGAATCTCATCTGAGAGTATATCTTTGATTTCGGTCTGAATCAATCGGGTCAGAGGTCTGGCTCCGTAGCGGGGATCATGCCCGCTTCTTGCCAGCCATGTTCGTGCATCGGAAGAAAGAGTGAAGGATATCTTTTTAACGGCAAGCTGCTCTTTAAGCTCTTTCATGAACTTATCCACCACCTTTTCCATGACCTCTTCATTCAGCGCATTAAAGTGAATGATGCCGTCAAGGCGGTTTCTGAATTCCGGGCTGAAAAACTTTTCAATAGCTTTTTTTCCTTTGTCTTCGGTATCATATTTTTTATCACCGAAACCGATGGTATGGCTACTCATTTCCCGGGCACCGGCATTTGAAGTCATCATAATGATTACGTTTCTAAAATCAGCTTTTTTGCCGTTGTTATCGGTCAAGGTGGCATGGTCCAAAACCTGAAGTAAAATGTTAAACATATCCGGGTGTGCCTTCTCTATTTCATCAAAAAGCAGGACACTGTATGGATGTTTGCGGATACTGTCCGTCAAAAGTCCTCCCTGTTCAAAGCCGATATACCCCGGAGGTGCACCGATAAGACGTGCCACAGCATGTTTTTCCATATATTCGCTCATATCGAATCGTAAAAACTGAACCCCTAAAATTCTGGAAACCTGCAGGGACACTTCTGTCTTTCCAACACCGGTGGGACCGGCAAACAGGAATGAACCGATCGGTCTCTCGGGTGTTCCGAGGCCTGCACGGGAGCGTTTGATAGATGTGACAAGAGATTTTATGGCATCGTCCTGCCCGAAAACAAACTGCTCGATCTTTCCTCCAAGATTCTCCAACTTTGTTTTGTCAGGCGTTGAAACGCTGATGGTCGGTATTCTTGCCATCTTGGCCACGATTTTTTCAATATCTTTTGGATGGATTTTCTTTCTGATCGAGGACCCAGAAAGTCTGATAAACGCCCCGGCTTCATCGATCACATCTATGGCTTTGTCCGGCAGATAACGATCATTTATATATTTTGCGGAAAGTTCAACAGCGACTTTCAGTGCCGGATCCGTATAAATAATACCGTGATGTTCCTCATAACGGGATCGCAGCCCTTTTAAAATTTGCACGGTCTCCTTAATAGGAGGTTCCAAAATTTCGATCTTTTCAAAACGGCGGGACAGGGCACGGTCCTTTTCAAAGTAATTCTTGTAATCCTCATATGTGGTGGAACCGATACACCGCAGATCACCGGTTGCCAGTGCCGGTTTCAGGATATTAGACGCATCCATGGATCCTCTACTGGTAGCACCGGCACCCACCATGGTATGGATTTCATCAATAAACAGGATGGCATCTTTTTTCTTTTTCAGAGCGGACATTACACCTTTTAATCGCTGCTCAAAATCACCCCGGAATTTTGTGCCTGCCAGCAGCCCCCCGAGATCCAGGGAATATATGCAAACATTTTTAAGCAGGTCGGGAATGGATTTGTCATTTATCCGAAGCGCCAGCCCTTCGGCCATTGCGGTTTTCCCTACACCCGGGTCTCCCACAAAGACCGGATTGTTCTTTCGCCGCCGGCAGAGCACTTGAATGGTTCGTTCCATTTCAAGTTCCCTGCCAATCAACGGGTCCAGCTTTCCCTGGGACGCACTTTTAACAAGATCGATGGTAAACGCCTCGAGGGGCCCGGTCTTCTTCTTTTTTTCCTTTCTGTCTGTTTTCACAAGTCGATCTGATTCATCTTTATAAGTCAACCTGGAAACGTGATGGGAGATGTAGTTTAAAATATCGAGACGAGTTATACCTTCGGCGTTCAAAAAATATTCAGCATGAGAATCCTTTTCCTGAAAAATCGATGCAAGTATGTCACTTACGGCCACTTCCTGTTTTTCGGCGGAACGGACATGATTAATCGCCCGCTGAAGCACCCTTTGAAAGCCAACAGTCTGCTGTAGCACATATTCATTCCCTTCGGGGATACTCACCATCCGCTGGCTGAAAAATAACTCAAGGGCGTTTCTAAGGTTCTCAATGTTGCCCCCGCAATTCTCGACGATTTCTATACCGTTTTTGTCGTATAGAATGGCAAAAAGCAAATGCTCTATACAGACATACTCATGGCGTCTTTTTCTGGCTTCTCTTACAGCGAAGCCGAGTGTTTCGCTTAGTTCTTTACTGATCATGGTCTATTCTTCCTCCATGGTACACTTGAGAGGAAAGCCGTTTTCAAGGGCTAAAGCGTGAACCGTATTCATTTTGGTTTCAGATACTTCATATGTATAAACACCGCAAATACCTATGCCTTTTTGGTGGACATTCAGCATAATTTCTACCGATTCTTCCGGAGATTTATTAAAGACAAGCATCAGGATTTCGACGACAAACTCCATGGTGGTATAATCGTCATTGTGGAGCAGCACCTTGTACATGGGAGGCTCATCAATCTCGTCCCTGGTTTCTGAAATGACCTCTTCTTCTGTTTCAGGACTGTATTCGTTCATGGTGCCATTCACCACAATTGGTTTTCAACAAATTATAACCATTTTTGCCCGGCCTTGTAAAGAGGATAAATGGAAAAAATCTTCACTCCTTTAACTATCTCCCGCAGCATTTTTTATATTTTTTCCCGCTTCCGCACGGACAGGGTGCATTCCGGCCGACCTTTTTTTGGGTCCGTTTGACCGGTTTTTTCTTTTCCGGTTCATCACCACCGGAGAATATCATATTCTGTTCCCTTGACTGTTGCAAATCAGCTATCTTTTTGGGTTCGGATATCTGGATTCTGAACAAAATACCCAACGTTTCTTCTTTGATCCTGGAAATCATATCCTGAAACAGTTCGAACCCTTCTTTTTTGTATACGATTAGAGGATCCTGTTGTGCATATCCCCTTAAACCGATCCCTTCTTTCAGGTGATCCATGCTTAACAGATGATCTTTCCACAAATTGTCCACGGTCTGAAGCATGATAATCCGTTCAAGGTTCCTAAATTCTTCTGTTCCTAAGGCAGCCTCTTTTTCGTCATATAGACTTAAACTAGCATCAGAGATCAACCCGGCCAGCCCGTCCCGGGTGAATCCGTCCAGGGTATCATCATCAAGTTTATCCAGGCGAAAGTGAAATTGTTTGAACACAGCTTCATTCACCCCTTTCCAGTCCCACTCTTCCGGAAGAACTTTTTCATCTATGCAGCTATAGCTTATCTCCTCGGCCTTATCGCGAATCATGTCTTCAATGGCCGGTTTTAAGCTTTTGCCGTCCAGAGCTTCCCTCCGCTGCTTGTATATGACCTCCCTTTGCTGATTCATTACATCATCATATTCTAATAGTTGCTTTCTGATATCAAAATTGTGTCCTTCAACCTTTGCCTGGGCATTTTCAATGGCTTTGCTTATGAGATTATGTTCGATGGGCTCACCCTCTTCCATCCCTAACTTGTCCATAATTCCGGTTATCCGTTCCCCGCCGAATATCCGTAATAGGTCATCTTCCAGAGAAAGATAGAAACGAGATGAGCCTGGATCCCCCTGTCTGCCCGAACGTCCCCTGAGCTGATTATCGATTCGCCGACTTTCATGTCTTTCAGTCCCTAAAATATGAAGCCCTCCCAGTTCAGTGACGCCTTTGCCCAATACGATGTCGGTTCCGCGGCCGGCCATGTTTGTTGATATCGTAACCGCCCCACTCTGACCCGCCATTGTGATGATCTCAGCCTCCTTTTCATGGTTTTTTGCATTCAAGACCGAATGTTTAATCCCTCTTTTTTTTAATTTTTCTGAAAAACTTTCTGAAACATCAATTGAAATGGTTCCCACCAGAACCGGCTGCCCCTTTTCATGAAGTTCGACGATCTCATCCATGGCCGCATCAAATTTCTCCCGGCGGGTTTTATAAATTACATCCGGAAAATTGTTTCGGATCATGGGTTGATTTGTGGGAATAACCGACACGTCCAGATCATAAATCTTTTTGAATTCAGCAGCCTCTGTATCGGCGGTACCGGTCATGCCGGCAAGCTTATTATACATCCTAAAATAGTTCTGAAAGGTAACGGTAGCCAGGGTCTGGTTTTCGTTTTCGATCTTGACGTTTTCTTTGGCTTCAAGTGCCTGGTGCAACCCTTCAGAGTAGCGACGTCCGGGCATCAGGCGGCCTGTAAATTCATCTACGATGATAACCTCCCCATGTTTGACAATATAGTCGACATCACGCTTAAACAGGGTGTAGGCTTTAAGTGCCTGGTTTATATGATGCAGAAGTTCAATATATTTCGGATCATACAGATTATCGACCTTGAGTGTTTTTTCCGCTTTTGCGACCCCTTCTTCGGTCATAACTGCTGATCGGGCCTTTTCGTCCACGGTATAGTCCTTTTCAGATACAAGACGTGGAATAATGCCATTGACCAGATGATATAGTTCCGTAGATTTTTCAGCCGGACCGGATATGATCAACGGGGTTCTGGCCTCGTCAACCAATATACTGTCCACCTCATCAACAATGGCAAAATTGAGCTCTCCCTGGACAATGGAATCTTTGCCAAACTTCATATTGTCCCTCAAGTAGTCAAAACCGAACTCATTGTTTGTTCCGTATGCAATATCTGAATTGTATGCGGCTTTACGTTCTTCATCATCCAGACCGTGCAATATACAGCCCACGGAAAGGCCGAGAAAATTATAAATATGCCCCATCCATTCCGTATCACGCCTTGCCAGGTAATCGT
>JAUWLP010000035.1 GCA_030613575.1 Desulfobacteraceae bacterium | reverse complement strand
ATTTCCTTTCTAATTTCATTGTACTTTATTACTCCAAAAGAACTGGATTGCTATCTTGGTATATAGGAGGAACACATAATGGAAGAATGGGTCGAACAACTCCAAAACAGCGTCAACACCCTTGACAGACTGAAGGCAGTTGTCAACGTCTCCTCGGAAGAAGAAAAGGCTATAAATACTTTAAATACTAAATGGGGGACAACTCCTTATTTTGCTTCTTTAATGGATCCGGATAACCCTGATTGCCCAATCCGCAAACAGGTTATTCCCTCTATGAAAGAAACTGAGAATCTATATGGAATCCCCAACTACCTGATCTGGGAAGAAAATCGTGATACCGAGGAGATCAGACCCGACTGTATTGCCAGGCAGTATCGTGACCGCATCGCCTTTACCGTTACCGATATCTGTGCAACGTACTGCCGTCATTGTTTTCGCAAAGAACTCGTGCTTAACCGAGAGCTTAAGCTTCGCTTTGATTTGGAAGAGGGTATAAAATGGATCAGTGAACATGAGGAGATTCGTGATGTTCTCATTACAGGCGGCGATCCTTTCATCCTCTCAGATGATAAGATCGAATATCTTATTTGCAAGCTGCGAGAAATACTCCATATCGAGATGATCCGTTTTGGTACACGCACACCCATTGTTCTGCCTCATCGAATTACCGACGGTCTCAAAAAAATTCTGAGCAGCTATCATCGGGTGCCAATCTGGGTGAATACTCAATGTAATCATCCAAAAGAAATTACGGAAAAGACGGCAAGGACCGTTTTTGATCTCCTATCATGCGGGGTCAACGTGGGCAACCAGGCTGTTTTGTTAAAGGGGATCAATGATGACGTGGAGACTTTTAGGAAGCTGCATCAAAAGCTTTTAGCAATCCGCATCCGGCCTTACTATCTTTTTTACTGTGAGCCGGCACCGGGAATCGATCATTTTCGGACACCGATTGAAAAGGGGGCTGAACTTATCCGAGATGCGCTGCTGGGTCACACCACAGGGCTGGCTCAGCCTATGTATGTCATTGCCACCAATATCGGCAAGATTCCTTTAATGCCGGATTATTACATCATGGAAAAGAATGAAAAAGAATATAAGCTGAAAAATTATCAGGGCATTTACACAACCTGGCCTAATATGCCGGAATAGCCCGAATAACTTACGATAAATGCGGACTATTGGTTTGGCAGGTAGGGCGTCAGATCCCGGATGTATTCTGTTAGTATTTTGAAGCCGCCATCCGTTAATACAGAAATTGCTTTTTCTTCATCTTCAGCAGCCACCCTCATAATGAGCTGATAAATGCCCGGGTACTTTTTCTCCGGCCAGGTAACTAGACTCCGTATGCTGATCTGCTGCTCTTTGAGGAGTTGCGACACTTCAGCCACAATTCCGATACGGTCCTTAACCAGAACTATAAACCGGGCACTTCCCTCATCTACGCCGATGGCACGTAACAGAACCTCCATAACATCTGTAGTCGTGATGATTCCTACGAGTTTTTCCGCTTCCATGACCGGCAGAGCGCTGATCCGGTTTTCCTGCATGATTAGGGCGGCAGTTTCAATGGTGGTGCCGGATGATATGGTGATGATCTTTTTTGTCATGATCATTTCAACGGTCAATTGAGTTAACAGATAATTCAATTCATGAACGCTGAGAGTTGTGGCCGGAGAGGCCCAGCTCTGCTTAACATCTCTGTCCGAGACCAATCCAAGTAAATTTTCATTTTCATCTACTACCAGAAGGTGGTTAATCTTTTTTTCGTCAATAATGTCTTTGGCTTTTATTATGGTTGTATCAGGGGAGACAGTCACAAGGTATGTATTCATAACGCGACCCACGTACATAGAGGCCACCTCCTTTGCGTGATAAAAACAGCTTAACAGAAGAATTATACCAGTTTTAAGTGCAATAAGAAAGAACAATTATTTATATAGCTCTACGTTGTTTAAGCAAAATCGTCCTTCTTCGGCATAATCTATCGCATGGAAAACATTCTCTTTTTCATATAAAACCTGGTGATATTGTATAGCCTGCAATATTTCACAATCTTTCGCACATTTTTCTTTAGGTTGATTTTTCTTTTGACAAGTTGCACATGGAGAAGAAATCATAATACCCTCCTCTATTATGCTAATATTATTATGAAAAACCATTTCCTTGAAAGCCTAATTACACATAATTTGTCGGCCAGCCTGTAAAACTTATATAAACTTGAAATAAAGATAACGTGAGAATTATTGAGTTTCTTCATCGGCCTTTTTCTGACCCTGAAAAACTTCACAGTTCTTACACCAATTGCGCATGTCCCCTTTCCTAAAAATTTCCGTGCAAACTTCACGATAATATTGCATTTTCGGATCTTTAGGACATTTTATAAATGTTTTGCCCATCTATTCTTCCCTTAATCTATATGATAATTTCATGATTGTTAATATTAAAACATTTTCCCAAATACCTGTATAAAATAAAGTGTCTTGTGTGTCAAGTAAAAAGACACCACAATATATTGAGGTGATTGTTGAAATGCTGGTTTAGCAGCTCAAGGTGATTTGTCCTGCTCATCAGGCTATGGCTAGAACAAATTATCTTTTATTTCAAGAGGTTGTATAAATTTTAGGCTCGAATCTGACAATAAAATTTATTGTCTGGGGGAGACGCAGCCACTGGAGGGCGGATTTCTTTTTGATGTACTCGTAAAAAGCAATAAATTTGATTTTTTCCGAAAGCATCATATATAATAATTAGGTGTCAAATACGGAATGTTATCTTGTTTGCCACGGATGCACCGTTATTATAGAAGCATGTACAAAGGTCTCATTTATCAACTGGATGGAAAGGAGTTGAATATGCTTAAAAAAATTTTGGTTTTACTGATACTGCCGTTTGTTCTTCTGGCGTGTAAAGAAAATTCCCTCAACCTCAAAATCCGGTTTCATCAAGTTCAGGGACTGAAGCAGGGAAATCGAGTCATTTTTGGGCAGAATCAAATAGGCACCGTCAAAAATCTGTTATATTCAGATGAAGAATTTTTCATTGTCGATATTGCCATAGAAAAAGATTTCACTGACGACGCCACAGAGCATTCCAGGTTTTTTATCATTACTGATCCCCAGCACAAGGAGAACAAGGCCGTTGAGATGATCCAGATCCGTAAAGGCGGAAAACCTTTACAAAACAATGCTACCCTGGAAGGTTCCACCGACACTTCAGTCCTTCTCAATCAGCTTTTTGGTGGAATTGAGAATGGCCTGGAAGAACTTGAAAAACAGTTTGAACAATTCTCGAAGGACTTAAAAAGCATTCCGGAGAGCGAAGAATTCAAAAATCTTGAAAAGGAATTGAAGCGTCTGGCAGAAGAAATGAAACGATCCGGACAAGCGGTGCGACAAAAGATGAAGGAAGAATTATTGCCGCAACTCAAAGAAGAGATGGAAAAACTCAGAAAACGATTGCACGAGTTCGGCCGTGAGGATGAGATGAAACCTCTTGAAATCGAAATGGAAAAAATTCAAAAAACATAACGCCATAAATTCTTTATGTGAAATAAGAAACCTTGCATCGGCAAAAGGTAATGTGGTATGTTGTACAGCGTATAACAGAAAACAGGGCTGCCCAAATGACGGAAAAACTTTTTATTTGCAAAGATAATAAGGGGACAATTATTTGCCCTAAATGCGAAAAATCAAAAACCATAGACGTATCCGAAGAATTAGGTTCTAAATATTTAGTCCGGTTGAAACACAAATTGAAAATATTTAATATTTGAGAGCAATTATGGATGTTAAAGAACGGCTAAAAAACTTGTTAGAGACGGCAAAGCTTTATCGATCCCAGGGATTATTATTCGAGGCAAAGGGGAAATACGAAGATGCATTAACCTTAATTCAGGAAACCGGGTTGATAAAAGACGGACAAAACCTGATAGACATTATTTCAAAAAAAATTAGTGGCGTAAAAAAAGATATTGAAAAAATAGAAAAGCAACCCACATTACCTGAGGTATCAGAAAAAGATCAGGATGTTATCAAGGAACTATTCTCTGATACAACAGGAAAAGACAAAGATGCGGCAGCTCTGGAAGGCGCCATAACACTGGCCAAGTTCGGTCAGTTCGATAGGGCTTTAAAAGATTTAAACGAGTTGTTAAAAAACGATTCTGTTCGAATGACTGCTGCTAAAAATATTTTGCGATGTCATATGGCACGCACTTCCATAGAGGATGCTGTTGTTCAATTTCAGAAATGGCAGTCAACTGATATTTTTACCAAGAATCAGTTGGTAACCATACGTCTGTTTCTTGAAGTTTTTCGTTTCGATAACTTTAAAGAAAATATTTCCCTGCAATTAAAGAATCCTGCACACGTTGAAAAGCTTGAGATAACAGATGGCGAGATTCCCGATATCTGTGCCATGATAATAACTTTGGTCGAGGGGCCCCTAAGGGGAGTGACATTTATTCTTGATGTCCGGTTTCAAATAGGAAATGTAATCACTTTATTCATCGAAGACCACAAAGAAGAATTGCTAGAAAGTTTTGAGGTGGGCAACATGCTTGATAATCTACAGTTTAATAGCACTATTGCCACATTTAAAGGCAAGGGTATCGTTGCTGAAAAGATAAGGATTGATTCCGGAACCAGGCAGGGAGATTACAGAATCGACATACAGGTTATAAGTTCATAGATATTGTTGTAAACATTTGGCCTTATTTTTCCCGTGGTATCTTCCTTTCGCCTTCGCATTTATTGCTTGTCACCTGACAAGAATCTTTCAGTCAGGTAGAAATTCCCAATTTCGGCAGGATATAAGCCTGCAAAAGATACCAGATCCCTACGATTATCACCAACACAATGATTGTATTCATATTGTCTTTCCTTTATTTATTAACCCCTAATAATTGAATTTACATGTGATTGTTCACGTGATCATGTGCCTGTTTCACAGCTTCTGTTATTTCTTTTGAGTACGGCAGGGTTGCCTTAATCTGTTCTATATACTCACAAGTTTTAACAGCCTGGAACGAAGGAACAAAATTAAGATCAAACACCCAGCTTATCTGGAGCAGTTTAAAGTCGTTTAATGTTCTTAAATCTTGAATACGGGCAAGCCGGCGTTCGCGTATAGCTGCTATTATCTCCGGTGAACACGCTGGATCATCGGGAAGGCCAATCTCTACAACCGGATTTGGTTGTTCATCACGCTCTTTATAATAATCTATTAGAACTTTCCAGATATCGAGCTTATCGGCATCCCGCAGAAGGCGAATGTAAAAAAGTGTTTTCTCATCCTCATCTTCCGGTATTGTAGCTGCGTTGTGATAAGCAATGGCTTTTTCGATCCAGCGCTTCTCGTCTCTTGAGCATACAGCCAGAACGTCATATGTAGCCATCTCACGCAGTCCGAGCCTGGCATGATTTTCAGAGGCCATATCGTTGAACGTTCCATATACCGCATACTGCTTGAACCGGCCGATATCATGAAATAGCCCCATGGTTTCTGTCAGTATCATTTCCTGATCAGACAGATCCAGGGCGTTGCCAAGCATGATGATATTCTCGCATACACGCTTTGTATGTTTTTCCTTGAGACGGACGGTACGGTTGTTAGCAGGGTCATCCGTGTAAAAACCCGCAACATAATCAGCAAACCATGTTTTTAAGTGTTTCAGATCTTTTGGGTTCATAAATATTTTTTTTCTATCAGGTCTGCCAGTGCTTCAATCTCTTCCAAACCAAATGTCGGCACATTTAAAATTATATCCGTATCTGTAACAAGGGCGAAGAGGGTTTTATCATTCTTGCAAAGCGGTTCTTTATTTCTGTCGGCACGACAAACTTCTATTTTAGGCCTGTTTTCCTTTTTGAAACCTTCAGTAATAACAAGATCCACGCCATCAAAATATTTTTCAATGCTTTCCAATGATACGGAAATTTCATCTTTCACCATAGCAATTCTGTCCCTGGAAGCGACAATGACCGTATCTGCACCTGCTGCTTTATGGCGCCAGCTGTCCTTTCCTTTTTTATCCATATCAAAATCATGAGCGGCGTGTTTAACCGTCCCTATTCCGTATCCCCGTTTTTTTAGTTCAGGAATCAGTTTTTCGATCAATGTGGTCTTGCCGGATTTGGATTTACCTACAACAGAAATAATAGGCGGCATAGCAACTTACCTTTTTAATATTCCTTAAGATTTTACAACGAGTCATTTTCGTTTGAAAATTAAGTTGTAAAAAGAGTAATGTCAAGATAAACACGAAACTTTATTAACAATGTGTTAAAACCCTGTCACAGAACGCATTCATTCTTGACACTAAAGTCTCATTTTTCTAAACTTTTTTAACAAGCAATAAAATCGCTTCACGGTTTTATACAACGTCCAGCGGCGGACTTAACAAAAGGGAATTCCTATATTATTTAAGGTGATGTAATGAAAAGTTTGTGGGACGATAATGTGGCAAAAACTTTCGCCGATGATCCTTTGCAATTGCGAGTTTATACCTCCCGATTATTAGGTCGGGAACCCGGATTAGTTTTACATGGCGGAGGCAATACTTCTGTAAAAGCTAGGGCAAAGAATTTCTTTGGGGATAGTGAAGAAATTCTTTTTGTTAAAGGAAGTGGTTGTGATCTGTCAAAGATTCAAATTAACGGGTTTGCGCCTGTCAGATTGGAAGTGCTCAAACGAATGGCTACACTGGACCGGTTAACAGATACAGATATGGTCAGGCTTCAAAGGTCGGCAATGACCGATCCTACTGCCCCCAACCCTTCCATTGAAGCCATTTTACACGCTAATATCCCCTTTAAATATGTTGACCACACCCATGCTGATGCGGTTGTAGCGATAACAAATAACAAAAGAGGCGAAGCGCTGATTCGTGAAACCTATAAGGACCGGGTTCTTATTGTGCCGTATATTAAGCCGGGCTTTAAGTTGGCAAAAAAAATATACGAAATGACTTGTAATGGAGATTGGAAGAGATTCGAAGGTATGATCCTTATGCATCATGGTGTCTTTACTTTTGCAGATGATGCTCGAACCAGTTATGAACGGATGATATATCTGGTATCACTTGCAGAAGGCTATCTTAAAAAGCAAGGTGCACTGGACAATATTGCGAAAGCGGAAAACAAAGAGGATTTACTCACACTATCTAAAATTCGTCGTCATGTTTCCTTGGTAAAAGGGAGTGCTATGTTGGCCAAAATGGATAAAAGCCCTGAAACCTGTGGATTTGCCGGCCTTTCCGATGTCGAGTCGATTGCCACCCGCGGTCCTATCACTTCAGATCATCTTATTCATACCAAGCCGATTCCGGTTATTTTGGGGAAGAATGTGGAGAAGGAAATAACCGATTATTCTTCATCATATAAAGCGTATTTTGACAGAAATACAGATGGGCATCTGACTCGCCTTGATCCGGCCCCTAGGTGGGGAATTTGGCCCCAATATGGCACGATAGCCTTTGGCCGAAGTGTAAAGGAAACGATTGTGGTTTCAGATATCGTTCACCATACGATTCGAGCGATCCAATGGGGTGAGGCCATTGGGGGGTGGAAAGCCTTATCTGAAAAACAGATCTTTGATATGGAATATTGGGAGTTGCAACAGGCTAAATTGCACAGAGATGGTATTTCTCCTGAATTACAAGGTAAAGTAGCATTAATAACAGGAGCCGCCAGTGGGATTGGTCTTGCCTGTACGGAAATGTTACATGAGCAAGGCGCTGCTGTTGTGGGTCTTGATATTAATTCTGAAATTAATCAGATATTCAACCAGCAAGACATGATGGGTGTCCATTGTGATATCACGGATGACAGGGCTGTAAGAGAAGCCGTCAAAATGACAGTTCGTTGTTTTGGTGGTCTTGATATTTTAATTCCTAACGCGGGAATTTTTCCAGAAAGCCAGAGAATTGAAGATGTGGACGAGAAGATCTGGGAAAGGAGTATGGAAATCAATTTGAGCAGCAATCAACGGTTATTAAAGATATGTATCCCCTATCTTCGACAGGGTATTGATGCTACGATCGTATTTATCTCTTCCAAAAACGTTCCTGCTCCCGGCCCGGGTGCTGCCGCCTATTCTGTGGCCAAAGCCGGACAGACCCAACTGGCCCGAATCGCCGCATTGGAGCTTGGGTGTGACGGTGTCCGTGTCAATATCGTGCACCCCAATGCGGTTTATGATACAGCTCTTTGGACACCTGAAGTCCTGGAAAGACGCGCCTGTGAATACGGATGTACAGTGGAAGAATATAAAACAAATAATTGCTTAAAAACCGAGGTGTTGTCCAAAGACGTAGCCACATTGGTTTGCGCCATGGTTGGTCCTGCTTTTGCCAAGACTACAGGTGCTCAGATCCCGATTGATGGTGGCAATGTTAGAGTGATATAATCTGACTTAGAAATCTCAATACTAAGAGGTGGTCAGAAATATTGGCTCTGCTTAATTCTTACGCCGGTTGGAGTAATTGAGTATTGGAAAATGGAAAAATCAAAGCCTCGCCTTCTAGGCGTGTATTTTTAATTATTGTGATGAAATAGAAAGGAGATAATACAATGGCTGATATTGATGAAATGCAAGAGGCAAAAAAGTTTTATGCCGACATCCCTCAGAAGACAGAGGGGTTTTTTCTCAAAGGATCGAATTCCCTGGATTGGGGAATGAAAAACAGGCTCGCCCAGATATTTAACCCTGAGTCGGGTCGTACTGTCATGTTGGCCATAGATCATGGCTATTTTCAGGGACCTACGACCGGTTTGGAACGGATAGATCTCAACATTCTTCCTTTGACCACATACGCGGACACCTTGATGCTTACCAGGGGAATCTTAAGAAGTATTGTTCCTCCTTCGATAACAAAGTCAATCGTCCTCAGAGTTTCAGGTGGAACCAGTATACTCAAAGAGCTTTCCAATGAAGAGATCGCTGTTGATATAGAGGAATCTATACGGCTGAACGTTTGCGCCATGGCTGTCCAGGTATTCATCGGAGGTGAATATGAAAAAGAGTCGATCATCAATATGACTCGCATGGTGGACATGGGAACCCGTTACGGGATTCCGACGCTAGCCGTAACCGCAGTCGGCAAGGATATGGATCGTGATGCGCGTTATTTTAGATTGGCTACCCGGATATGTGCAGAATTAGGAGCACATTACATCAAAACATACTATATTGAAAAAAACTTTGAAACCGTCTGTGCCTCTTGTCCTGTCCCTATTGTTATGGCCGGCGGCAAGAAAATTCCTGAACCGGATGCCCTTACCATGGCTTATAATGCGGTTCAGCAAGGAGCCAGCGGCGTAGATATGGGGCGAAATATCTTCCAGTCTGAAGCACCAATTGCAATGATCCAGGCGGTGCGAGCAGTTGTCCACGATAACGAGCAGCCTGATAAGGCTTTGGACCTTTATAATACCATAAAAAACGAATTGTCCAAATCCTAACTTGGATTCTAAGGCAGAGAAAAAATAAAAAGATATTAAGAAAGAATATAACACTTTAGCTTTTGTAATATTCAGCTTTTTACTTATGCGGCAGGACTTACCGGCAAAATAATTGGTGGGGATCGGGCGGTTAAACTCGGCCTCCGCTCCACCTTAGTTTGGCCTTGAGCACATCAAAATAATGCTGACCCGGCAATGTGATCATTTTAACGGGATAGAAACCTTTTCGGATAATGATGGTGTGCTCTTCATTGATTTCGAGACCGACTTGGCCGTCAAATGTCAGCATGATATCCGATGACTTTTTTCCAAGCCTGATCTTGATGCTTGCTGAATCAGGAACAATGAGCGGACGGTTGGTCAGTGTGAACGGGCAGATCGGTGTCATTAAGATACCCGGCACTGCCGGATGGATAATCGGACCACCGGCAGCAAGTGAATAGGCGGTTGAACCGGTGGGAGTTGCAACGATTAGTCCGTCTGCACTGTATGTGGTCAAATATTGATCGTTTATATACGTTTCGATATGGGCAAGTCTTGCAAGCGCACCCTTGTTGATGACAATATCGTTCAACACGGTTTCACGGGCCAGTTCTTTTTCCTCCCTGATAACCGTAACCAGAAGGCGCATCCTGGGTTCTATCTTGAACTCGTTATTTAAAACAGCATCGGCAGCAGAAAAAAGGTTCTCTTCGACGGTTTCCGCCAGAAAACCGACTTCACCGAACTTGACTCCGATAATCGGTATGTTCTGGTCTCCTATCCAGCGAACCGCACTCAAAAAAGTGCCGTCTCCTCCGAGCACGAAAATGTAAAGCAGATCCGCCGGAGCACAAGATTTATCTTTGTCCGCAATTCTGCTTCTTGGAGGCAGGTTTTCTTTTCTGACCACATCTATATCTTTTGAACGCAGCCAATTTTCAAGTTCATCGGCCTTTTTATTTGCTTCAGCGTCTTCTTTTACAACAATCCCTATCTTTTTCACGGCTAAGTATTACTCCTTTATTGTTATTCCTGAATTTCTCCCCTGCCTTTTACTTTGTGGTATTCGGTCTTCCAGGGTCTTGCGGCCAGGATAAAAGCGATGACCAGATTTATCAGCAGCCAGACGATACCGATTAAAACAACTGCCGTCCAGGAGTACCCTCCATAAGGCTTGCTCAGTTCATTATAAAAATCTATGGTTAGGAGCGCCAGAAGTACAGCCGGTGTAAAAACTTTAATCAAAAACTCCCATCCGTCGCCGACTTTGATAGAAGATATTTTGTTAATATGCTGCTTTATTATTTTTATATTAAACAGCCATCCTACAAGCAAACACTCTGCTATAACCACTATTAAAAGTCCGTAATGGGTAAAAAAATGATCGGCAATATCAAGCCAAAATAAACCGGCATTTGTTGTAAAGATAATGGAGCCTATGAAGCCGAGTATACAGAGAACAGTAACGGTAGTTTTTCTGCTGATGCCGAACTTGTCAATTACTGCGGAAGTAAAAGACTCTATAGTTGAGATAGAAGAGGATACCCCTGCAACCACCAGACAGAGAAAGAAAACAGCGCCAAAGATATTTCCGCCTGGCATTATAGAAAGTGCTTTTGGATAGGCAATAAAAGCAAGTCCGATACTCTCTGACACAACTTGTGATATTTCTTGACCCTGTGAAGCAGCCATAAAGCCAAGCACTGCAAAAACAGCGAAACCGGCAAAGATGGAATAACCACTATTTATTAAAGCAGTAAGATAAGCTCCGCGTGTCAGATTGGCCTTTTCAGGCAGATAACTTGCATAGGCTATCATAATACCGAAGCCAAGAGAAAGGGTGAAAAAGACCTGACTGAAAGCATCTATCCATATCTTGGGTTTGGCAAGCATGGCGAAGTCCGGTTTTAAATAGGCTTTTATACCGGCGCCTGCACCGTCAAGGGTAAGAGACCAGAAAACCAGGATGGTTGTGAGAATAAGAAGCAGCGGTATAAATATTTTATTTGCGAGCTCTAACCCTTTTTTTACCCCTCTGTACACAATAGCCCAGTTAATGAACCATATAATCGCCACGCCTATAAAAATAGGGCTGACAATGCCTTTCAGGTCAAAGGGGGATTTACTGACTGCTAAAAATTGGGTGAAAAAATAACTATTGGGATCATTCCCCCAGGCCAGGGATAAGGATTTAATGAAATAATTTAAGCACCAGGAAATAATAGTGATATAATACAGAACAATGCCGAACATCACAAAAGTAACAGACCACCAGCCGAGCCATTCCCATTTTTTATTTATCTTTCTGAATGCAAGAGGCGCGGATCCTATCCGCTCATGTCCTATTGCAAATTCAAGGATTAATAACGGAATACCTACGCTAAAAAGAGCTATGATATACGGGATTAAAAATGCACCTCCTCCATGCTTATAGGTCATGTAGCTGAACCGCCATATATTGCCGAGCCCGATGGCAGAACCCACTGCTGCAAAAACAAACCCTGTTTGACTTTCCCATTGTTCTCTTGCCATGATAAAAAATCCTGAAAATCTTTGTATATGTACCACAACCTTATTATTTTAGAAATAAGTATTTTTAGCCAACGTCTTCCCATGTTTGAAAAAAATCTAGTAACCGTTCACGGACTTTTTGAAACCCAAAATTCCAAGCACCAAAGATCAATTAAATCTCAAATTACAAATACCAAATTACAATTAAATCTCAAATTTCAAGCACCAAATCTCAAACAAATCTCCCTCCGGGCCGGAGGCAAACTCCAAATTCCAAACCGGTTCAAAGTGATTGTCTTTTTGTTTGGGATTTTGAATTTCGGTCATTGTAATTTATTTGTTTTTTGGGATTTGTTATTTGGAATTTCCACTAACTCATTTACACCGTGAACGGATACAAAATCTAAAACCGGATTTTATTAGAATTTGTTAATATAAAATGCGGGTTGGGTGCTTTCCTGAAGGGTTTGGAGAGGTTTGCTGAGCTTAACCGGGTAAGCTTTATGTTCAAAAATCGATTTGTAGCGATCATCCAGCAAGGCAAAGTTCTTTTTAAAACTCTCCTGTATGGTTTGCAACGGAGGATGGGGCTGCAATATCTCTCCGTTTTCCATAACCTTTTTAAGCAGAGGCTTTCCTTGATCGATGATATCGTCTCTCAAACCGATGATATCTTCCAGATAGCGGCCGTTTTGATCTGATTTTCTAAAGACCTGCTTTTCACCGGCCAGTGTAATCTTGCCGGGACTCAATTTCCTGACATCATGGTCCTTGAAATGAACCATCTTGTAAACCACATCAAGATAGGGTGCGTCTGCGGAAACCCCGACTTTGGTACCGACTCCGAATGCATCTATTTTGGCGCCTTCGGCAATGACCTCTGCAATCTTGAACTCATCAAAACCGCTGCTGGCAAAGATTTTGACATCATAAAGACCGGCATCATCGAAGATTTTTCGCACCTTTTGGCTCAATTCCGCCATGTCTCCGCTGTCAAGGCGTACGCCGATGAGCGAATGCCCGTTTTCTTTCATCTGTTTTGCAACCGTAACGGCATGTTCTGCGCCTTCGATGGTATTGTAGGTATCGATTAAAAATATGGAGTTATCGGGAAAGGTTTCTGAATAAGCGGAAAATGCAACAACTTCACCGCTAAATGCCTCAACATAGGAATGGGCCATTGTTCCGGATATGGGTATGTCGTACATTTTACCGGCAAGGACATTGCTTGTGGCCGTAAATCCGGCAATATATGTGCTGCGGGCAACTTTGTGCCCGGCATCCTGACCCTGAGTCCGCCGCAGGGAAAAGTCGATCAAAGGACGGTCGCCGGCAACATGGATACATCTGGCCGCCTTTGAGGCGATCATGCTCTGAAAGCCGATGGTGTTGAGCAGAAAAGTTTCGATGAGCTGGGCTTCAATAATAGGCGCCGTTACTTCCAGAACAGGTTCATCAGCAAAGAAGATCGTGCCTTCGGGCATGGCACAAATTTCCCCTGAAAAGCGGAGTCCGGCCAGATATGAAAGAAAGTTTTTTGAAAAAATGCCGGTGGTTTGCAAATATTTTATGTCTTGCTCGGAAAAGCGAAATGCCGCCAGCTCATTCAGAACATCCTCGAGACCGGCTGCAACAAAAAAGTTCCTTTTTAAATGATTTTCTCTGATAAAAAGTGAAAAAGTCGCCGTGGAAAATACCTGGTGCGTAAAATAACTGGCAGCCATGGTCAACTCGTAAAGATCGGCAAAAAGAGGGCCTGCTCGATGTGATTTTGTCATGAGACACTGGCTCCGTAAAGCTGTTTCATCCTTTTTAATGCAAACTCATGGAATTTTTGATCAAAATCGGCAACTCCCTTGACCGGGACAGTGATTTTATAGTCACGATTTGCCAGACCGCCCACCGTGTCCATCACACAGATCGACGTGCAGACTCCCACCACCTCGACGTCATCAACGCCGGCAGACTCAAGAATACTTTCAAGATCGGTTCCATAAAAACCGCTGTATCGTTTTTTGGGTATTACCTTTTCCCCGGGCTTAGGCGTAAGTTCAAGAATAATTTCATTACCCCGGGTGCCGGAGACACAATGACTCGGGAACCTTTCGAACTCTTTGTCGTTTTTGTCATGTGAATCCTGCAGATAAATCACAAGGTCTCCGCTATTTCTGAAGGCTTCCAGCCTTTCTTGAATAAAAGGTATCATCGATCGTGCAGTGTCACCGCAATAGAGCGCACCGCTTTTATCAATAAAATCGTTTAACATATCAACAATGATCAATGCTTTTTTTGACATATTCGTTTCCTTATTAACCTCTACGTTTTTCATTGTAACATATGAATTATAATGAGAAATTTCAAGGACATTTTGGACAGATTGTACGTTCTTGACTATTTGCATGGGTTAAGTAGGAACATTTTGATCGATTCTCTATGCAATGATTGACAAAATGATAATATAGGTTGTCATTGTAATTGTCATGGATATATTTTAATTAGTCCAATGAAATGCGGGAATTTCAAGGAGAAAGGATCATGATGGCAAAACGTTTCAATGATATTTTTACCCCAGATGTTTTGAAGAAATTGTTTCCTGAAGATCGGGCCGACCGATTTTTTGATGCCCTTTTTGGAGACCCGGCGGAAGGTGCTTACGATATCAGCCTTGAATTCAAGGAACACAGTCAAGATCGGCTTAAGTTTGAGCTACACCTTACGCAGCGACCCGGAAAATGCCTCTATTGCAATCTGACATATGGTTTGCCGAACGTATTTGCTCGTCATCCGATAATCAATATTAGCGAATTGGTTCAGGAAATCAACCGGCTGCTCGACGACTGTGCCAGATGCGTTGATTGGCAACTCTGCCCTACTCAGGAAATCTCGAGCGATCATCATGTTATACCACTGGTTATTTCTTTAGATAGGTGACCCATTCTAAAAGCAACTTTAAGTGAATTCTCTAATATATTTTTTCCATAAATTCCACAGGAAAATAGTCTCCATGCAAGAGATTATCAATCTCACCAAAGACCTGGTTCAATTCAAAACCACGCGATCAAAACCGGATGAAATCAAACGATGCGCAACATTTATTGAAAATTATTTAAACTCCTGCGGTGTCGCATACAAACACCTTGATTACGAAAATGCCCCTTCCATTCTGGTTCTTCCACAAAGCGGCATTGCGCCTGTCCTTTTGATGAGTCATATTGATGTTGTTGATGCTCCCAACGAACTGTTCAGACCGGTGAAAAAGGGTCGGCAGCTATACGGACGGGGATGCCTTGATGACAAATATGCGGTTGCTCTATCCATGGTTCTTTTAAAAAAGAACCTGTAGCGACTTCAAAAGCAAGGCAAGGGGCAAGAGGATTACCACTAATGGCTTCAACAGATACCAATACTTATGCACCGGATTATGCAGAGCTTGAGGCATAAGCGGGATGATTACTTCTGGTTTACATTCTTTCATGAAGCAGGCCATATTCTACATCATGGTAAAAAAGAAGTCTTTATAGATGAGGGAGATATTAAATTGAGTAGCCGGAAAGAGGAAAAAGAGGTCAACCGTTTTGCTGCCAATTTTCTTATTCCTGAAGACAAATACAAGCGCTTGCTTGATAATACAGATCGATTCAGTAAAAAGACCGTTTCTGATTTTGCCGTAGAAATGGGAATTGCCCCCGGAATCGTTGTGGGACGGCTGCAATTTGACAAAATAATACCATACAGCCGGTTTAACGGACTGACGCGAAAGTTCGTAATTTGCGAAAGCAAAGCATAGAAAAAGCAATTAATTTCTATAAATATTCAAATGAATGGTGCTGGGAAAAAATTGAATGTGGTGGTCAAGAGAATGGATATTACTTTATTAGGGGAAATTCTTGGGGAAAGGCTATTTTAAAGCTTGTGCACGTTCTGCACGAACGTCCCGTACTGGTAGTTTTTGTGTTTTTAGAAAGTTTGCTAATTCGTTGAGCCTGATGGTTAAAGCCTGGATGGAACGCGCCGAGAAATCGGCCAACTGACAGTATGCAAGAAACTGGCTGCAATACCGATGGAGCATAATGCCACCTCCCTTTTGAGATCATGCTTCATCATCAAACACTTATCATTACAAGGCAAACTGCGCTAACTGCGGGGTTTGTTGGTTCGGCGAAAAAATATTATAAGGAAAATGTCAAGTGGTAGTAAAATTTTCGCGGCATGCAAAACGAAGAGCAAAGCTCTATAAAATACCGGAATCAACGGTTGAGAAAATACTGGCAGATTCGGGTTAAGCGATGGGGATCATGAGGTGATCAGAAATGTGTCCGGTTTTAAATATCCGATAAAAATTGTTGTATCAGTTGAAAGCAATGTGATGACTGTAATCACAAACTATCCGTTGAAGAAAGGAAGAAGTCAATGAAAGTACATTATGATGAAGAAGTAGATGCTTTGTACATAAAGCTAGGTGATCAGGAACCAGATGGAGTTATTGAGATAACAGAAGGCGTAAATATTGACACTACTGCCGATGGAAAGCTTATCGGTATAGAAATCCTCAAAGCATCTAAGAAAATTAATATTGACACAATCTTGTCCTATACTCTTGAGTTAGACCAAGGCATATTAAGGCGAAATATCGCCGAACAAAGCCCTTGAGAGGGACTGGGCAAAACCGTGCCGTTTTTTGAAAGGCAGTATTTGATACTTTTCTCGTAGGTTTTCGCTTAACCTTGCCCAGCCCCTCAGCTTTTCGTTCTACCTTTTGACACTTGACAAACAAAACTGCTATTGTACAATTGTCAACAATGCTTATGTTGGAGGTGAACATGGATATTGTAATTGATACATCTGCCCTGATTGCAGTTATTGTTGGTGAACCTGAACGCAATAGGATTGTTGAATTCACTACCGGAAATACACTCATTGGGCCTGGCTCTATTCCATGGGAAATCGGCAATGCCTTCTCGGCCATGTTTAGACAGAACAGGTTGACAATTGATGAAGCCCGGAAGGGTCTTGTAATTTTTGATAGTATCCCGCTTCGGTATATTAAACCAGACTTTGTCAATGCCTTAAAAATATCCAAACAAACTAACATGTATGCATACGATGCCTATTTCTTGGATTGTGCTATTAGGCATAAAGCACCGCTATTGACGTTGGATCGAAAGTTAAAGACAGCTGCTCAAAATCTCAACGTCGAAACCATGGAGGTCTAAAATGCAAGTTTATACATATTCAGAAGCCCGCCAAAAGCTCGCTTTAGTTCTTGAACAGGCTGAAAATACTGGGAAAGTGCTAATTCAAAGGAAAGACGGTCGAACTTTCGCATTGGTTCCGGAAAAAATCGCTTCTTCACCCTTAGATGTCCCATCAATTAAAGTGAATATTACGACGCAAGAAATAGTGGATATTGTTCGAGAAGGAAGAGAAAGGTAGAGCAAGTCACTTCAGCAGACAGCCAGGGCACGGCTGCTATGGGTGTTCGAAAGTCCGAGTTGCCCTGGTTGCTGCTGAGTTCGGCGTTAGAATCATAAAGGGGAAAATATGTCAGACGGAAAAATTGAAAAATTGGCCGTATTAATAGATGCAGACAACGCCCAACCTTCTATTGTTGACGGACTACTATCGGAAATCGCAAAGTATGGGACATCTAATGTGAAAAGGATTTACGGTGACTGGACCCTGCCAGGCCTTAAAGGGTGGAAGGAAGTTCTTTTACAGTATTCAATACAGCCCATACAGCAATTTGGGTATACTTCAGGGAAAAATGCAACCGACAGTGCATTGATAATTGACGCAATGGATTTACTTTACACGGGCAAATTTGACGGTTTTTGCATCGTATCCAGCGATAGTGATTTCACTAAGTTAGCGTCAAGGATAAGGGAAGCCGGTCTTTTTGTATATGGATTTGGGGAGAGAAAAACCCCTAAAGCATTCGTTTCTGCGTGTGATAAGTTTATTTTCACTGAAGTGCTGCGCTCCAAAGATGATTATAGTGAGAAAATAAGACGCAAGACAACCAGCGAACTTAAGAAAGACACGAAACTCGTTAATTTATTAAGAAACGCTGTTGAGGCATCTTCGGACGATTCTGGTTGGGCTCATCTTGCATCCGTGGGTAGTAA
>JAUWLP010000052.1 GCA_030613575.1 Desulfobacteraceae bacterium | reverse complement strand
CAATGATTTTGCCTGAAATATCTTGACTTATCATCAATATATAATTAATTTTCTGAATAGAAAATCGATTGATTAAAAAATTAACACAAAAATCGAAAGATCATTGTTTATATGTTTATCATTGGCAATTTATTAAAGGCTGTTGCAGTAGTTCTTAACTATGTTCTTCACTTTTACATGTGGATTGTTATAGCACGGGCAGTGCTTTCCTGGGTGAATCCCGATCCTTACAATCCGATCGTCCGTTTTATCCATAATGTCACGGAACCGGTACTGTATCGCATACGTACAAGACTACCTTTCGACTTTGGCGGAATAGATTTTTCTCCGATTATTGTTATTCTGGGCATTATATTTCTGCAAAACTTTGTTGTAAGCAGCCTTTTTAGAATGTCTGCAAGTTTTATGTAACCTATGAAGAAAGGTGACACATCATGACAATTACATCCCTTGATATTCAGCAACAGCAGTTCAAAACCAGGTTCAGAGGTTTCGATGTCCGGGAAGTGGATACATTTCTTGAGCAGATGGCTGATGCCTTCGAATCATTGCAAAGAGAAAACAAAAATTTGTGTGAAGAAATTAACAGGCTTAAAATTGAAAGCCAGGGATACAAAGGACGTGAAGAGACTTTTAAGCGTGTAATGCTCAACTCTCAGAAAGTGTTGGATCAGATGAAGCAAAATGCCCGCAAATCAGCCGAATTAATAATTGCGGATGCCGAAGTTAATGCGGAAAAAATTCTTAGTAAAGCGCAAAACAGGCTTGCTCAACTTCATGAAGATATTACAGAACTAAAACGGCAACGCATGCAGATTGAAGTCCAGATCAGCTCAATTATCGAAAGCCATGCCAAACTCCTTGAAATAGGGAAAGAGGAGGCCGGAATTCGGGAAGAGGAAGATACCAAGTTGAAATTGTTCAAACAATCCAAATAGATTGGAAGCATAAGATGGCAAAAATAGACGCGTTTTTTAAATTGATGAATGAGCAGGGTGCTTCAGATCTTCATCTTGTGGCAGGACAAGCGCCTGCACTAAGGATAAGGGGCGAGATGGAAAGGGTCAAATATAAGACCCTGGATAACGATGAACTGAAAGCCATGCTTTATGAAATTGCGCCCGAACATAAGATGAAGCAGTTTGAGGAAACAGGAGATGTTGATTTCGCTTATGACATACTCGGCATTGCCAGGTACCGGTCAAATTTCTTTATGCAAAAATATGGTGTGGCAGCGGTTTTCAGACAAATTCCTGAGCAAATAATGACTGCCGATCAGCTGGGTCTTCCTAAAGTGATTTCCAAGCTGGCCTCACTCCCAAGGGGGCTTGTTTTGGTGACAGGACCTACAGGAAGCGGCAAATCGACCACCCTGGCCTCAATAATCGATGTGGCAAACCGTGTCCGTAAGGACCATATCATTACCATCGAAGACCCAATTGAATTTGTCCACCAAAGCAAGGGGTGTATTATAAACCACCGTGAGGTCGGTCTCCATACTAAGTCATTCAGCGCAGCTTTAAGGGGTGCCCTGCGAGAGGATCCGGATATTATTCTCGTAGGTGAAATGAGAGATCTTGAGACCATATCGCTTGCCATAGAAGCCGCATCCACTGGACATCTTGTTTTTAGCACACTTCACACTTCGAGTGCAGCGAAAACCGTTGATCGTATCATCGAAGTTTTCCCTGCAGATCAACAAAACCAGATCCGTTCGACGTTGTCTGACGGACTTCGAGCAATTATAGCACAGGTCCTGTTTAAAAGAGTAGATAAAAAGGGGCGTAGCCCCGCCCTCGAAATATTGATTGCAACTCCGGCGGTCCGGAATCTCATCAGGGAAAGGAAAACCCACCAGATTGCTTCAATGATCCAGACCGGGAAGAAATACGGTATGCGTCTTTTGGATGATGCCATTATGGACATGCTAAACAATGGATGGATAAGTGCTGTTGACGCCTATGCCAAGGCAAATGATAAGGGAAAGTTCAGGCCTTTTTTGAAGAATCCTCCTACTGACTTTACCGAAGCATAACAATTTTGTGAGGTTCTATTTTGAAAAAACAGGAAATTGATCATATTCTGTCAAGAATGCTCGATGCATACGACAATATTTCCGATCTTAATATCACCGTGGGGAAACCGTTTCAGGTCGAGACAGCGGGAGAGCTCGCCGTGGTCGACATGGATCCACCTTTTGACGAGACCACTCCGTTTCAGGCTGAAATCTTCGCGCTCAATCTTTTAGATCAGAACAGGCGCCTTACCGAGAATCTCCTGCTTGAGGGATCGTGCGATTCATCCTACGAGCTTCCCGGCAAGGCTCGCTTCAGGGTCAACGTCTTTTCCCAGCGAGGTAATTATTCCATTGTCTTGAGAAAACTTGCAACCAAAATTCCCACATGTCAGGAACTGGGCATTCCTGAGTCCTTTCTCAAAATGGCTGAGGAAAAAAACGGCTTCATCCTGGTCACCGGAGCCACCGGCACCGGAAAAACAACCTCCCTGGCCGCAGTGCTTAACGAGATTAATGACGTCAGATCGGTCCACGTAGTGACTCTTGAGGATCCGGTGGAGTATGACCATCCACACAAGATTGCTACTTTCAACCAGCGCGAGATGGGGGAGGATTTTGATTCATTTGCAAGTGGCCTCAGAGCAGCCCTGCGCCAGGCTCCCAAGGTAATTCTGGTTGGGGAGATGCGTGACAGGGAAACGGTTGAGATCGGCCTGAGTGCGGCCGAAACCGGGCACCTGGTTTTAAGCACCCTCCACACTATTGATGCCGGACAGACAATGAACCGTATCGTCGGCATGTTCCCTATAGAAGAGGAAAATCAGATTCGTATTCGGCTTGCCGATGTGATCCGCTGGATCGTATGTCAAAGACTTCTTCCCAAGGTGGGAGGAGGGCGGATAGCTGCCTTTGAAATCATGCGCACTAACCTGCGGGTCAAGGACCTGATACTGCATGGAGAATCTGAGGAAAAAACTTATTACGATGTCATCCATGACGGGAAAGCTTTCGGTATGACTACCTTTGACGATTACATTGTTGGGTTATATGAAAAGGGTCTCATTACCGAGGAGACTGCCATGGCCTATGCTTCCCGCAAAGGTATACTGGGCCGCGGAATCGATTCAATCAAGAGCTCACGCGGAGAAGCTACAACGGATATTAAGGATCTTAAGGTGGATCGCGATTACAGAAAGCTGAGGTAGTGGTCGGCAGACCCTTTGGTCTCTGCCTATGGAACCCCAAAAGAGGAAGAAATCATGGACGTGTTATGCGAAAAATGCCGGAGTCAGTTTAAAATTCCGGACAAAAAGGTTCCCAAAGGACAGGTGTTTTCTGTGATCTGCCCCAAGTGTAACAACAA
Organism: Desulfobacteraceae bacterium; assembly: GCA_030613575.1. GTDB lineage: Bacteria > Desulfobacterota > Desulfobacteria > Desulfobacterales > UBA11574 > S5133MH16. The sequence continues at coordinate 12,234 of JAUWLP010000052.1, read as the reverse complement.
AATTTCCGTAGATACTCGTTTTGATATTCCTTTGTCAACCAAAGAGACTCCGGCCCCGTCCGCCGAACCAAAACCCGGACTGAATAAAACCATCATTGAGGAGGTCGATTCCAGCGCTTACGACGCCTCGGAAAAACCTTTCGATTTCGTTGAAGAAGGTGTGGAGACGTCCCTTTTGTGTGAGCCGGACCCGGCTATCCGGGCAAAAATCTTAACGGCCCTGTATAACATGGGGTATCATACCACGGCACCCCAGTCACATAAAGAAACTCTGAAGCAGATGCGATTCCATGTCTTTGATATGGTGGTGCTTAACGAGCGGTTCGGCACCAGAGATCCTGATATGAACAATATTCTCAAATACCTGGATCGTCTCAATATGTCCATCCGACGTAATATCTTCGTAACCCTTATAACCAACCGTTTCCGAACCATGGATAATATGGCGGCTTTTAACAAGAGCGTCAATCTTATTATCAACCTGAAGAACATAAATGAAATTGAAAAAATCCTGGGACGAGGTGTTGCCGACAATGAAGTTTTCTATCGTGTCTTTAAGGAGTGCCTTATCAAGACCGGCAGGGTCTGAATAGAAGTTTTTATAAAATGAAATTAATTGAAATTGCGCCGGAACTCTATCTTGTTCCTCTTGACCAGGATCTGCCCGGATTTACATCGTTTATAGGGTCCTGGATCTACAAAGGCAAAAAAACCTTTTTAGTGGATGTAGGACCTGCCTCCACCGTTCCCGTGCTTGTAAAATCTTTAGAGGGCTTGGGAATACGGCATCTTGATGCAATTCTATTGACCCACATCCATATAGATCACGCCGGAGGAGCAGGAGATCTGGCCGTGCTTTTTCCCGACGTTCCCATTATCTGTCACGAAAAAGGTATCCAGCACCTTGCAGATCCCTCACGTCTATGGGAAGGAAGTCTCAAAACCCTTGGGCAAACGGCACAAGCCTATGGACCATTCCGGCCGGTTCCCCCGAAATTGCTTTACAATGCAGCCCGATATCAAGAAGATAAAGTTATGCCGATCCTGACTCCCGGGCATGCCCCTCATCATGTTAGCTACCTTTTGGGCCCATATCTTTTCGCGGGAGAGGCCGGTGGGGTTTGTTTAGATATTCCCGGTAACGGCTTTTATCTCAGACCCGCCACACCGCCCCGTTTTTTTCTGGAGACTTCTATCAAGAGCATCGATGCTCTGATTGCCAGAAAACCCTCAATCATATGTTACGGACATTTCGGCATGAACGAAGATGCTTTGGACATGTTGAAAACACACCGTGAGCAGCTTTTACTCTGGAAAAAAATTATAGAAGATGAGATGGTCCACCACGGTGAAGCTGAAAACGAAGATTTCTTCAAAAGCTGTTTGCAAAGGCTTTTAAAGCAAGATCCTTTTCTTAAAGGGTTTTTTCATATGGGCGAGGCTGTAAAAGAGAGGGAGAAAGGATTTCTGAAAAACAGCATAAAAGGATTTACTGGCTATCTACAAACTATTGCTGATAATCCGTAATCCCTCCAGGGTCAAGGCCGGTTCAACAACTTCAATGGTTTCTGATACTTGACACATAAGCTCTGCCAGACCTCCTGTTGCAATTACCCTGGGGTTTGTGCCCATTTCGATTTTCATTCGCTTAACCATGCCATCCACAAGTCCTGCATATCCAAAAATAATTCCCGCCTTAATACTGCTTGCGGTATCTTTGCCGATTACGTTTTCAGGGGGAACAAAGATTTCGACCCTGGGAAGTTTGGACGCTTTCATGAACAGGGCTTCAGAAGCAATCATGATCCCGGGACTGATTGCGCCACCGAGGTATTCTCCCTTTTCTGAAATAGAATCAAAGGTTGTGGCTGTCCCAAAATCTATAACAACAAGACTGGTTTGGTACTTGTGAAATGCCGCAACCGCGTTGACGATCCTGTCTGCCCCTACTTCTGATGGATTTTTATAACGTATCGGCAGGTTTGAAACTGACATGTCATCGACCCAGTGCGGTGCGTGTCCCAGGTATTTACGACAGAAAGAATCGAGAATTGTTACCATGGGTGGAACCACGCAGGAGATAATAGTCTTGCCGATTTTTTTGGAACTGATATTGCTTTCGGAAAAAAGATTGGCGGCAAGGATGTTAAACTCATCTTCTGTCGTACGTCTTTCCGTGCGTATCCGCCAGTCCTTAACAAGATGCCTGCCGTCGTAAACACCGATTACAGTGTTGGTATTTCCAATATCGATAACAAGAAGCATGGTTATAAATTCCTTTTCCTCACTATATTTTATCCTCACTGATCTTCACTCTAAACTTCTCTGGCTCTACGCCAATAAGAGTGGTTTTAACAGGTAACGTTATGGTTGCCCTTTTAACATAAGCCCCGGGTTTCAATCCTTTGAGATCAACATAAACTTTAATCCATTTTTCCGTATGAAGCTTTTCAATAATATTAACAGGTCCTTTAACTTCAATATTTATTGCCGGTGGCGTAATGCTGTAAATGTACGGACTGTTTTTGCCCTCAACCTGAATATCCAAAAACTTTTTTTTAACAATTTTTTCTTGTATTGATATTTCAGCAAAAATAATCTTTGAAGAAGAAATGATCTCAAGATCTTCGACAAGATCCAGAGCCACTTCTCTTTTAAAAGATTCTGACAGCCCTTTGATCTCAATCGGTTTTGTCAGTACCTTATCCATAGGTCCAAGGATATTTTCAGGTCCTTGCAGAACAACCGATAATGGTTTGGCAACTGCACCTGCAACTGTAAATCCTTTAGCAGGCTTTCCGGAAAAAGAAATTTTAACCGGAAGTTCCTTTTTAATCTTATTCTCAACCCTTACGGTTAAAAAAGTCGGGTTTATTCTTACAATCGATATCCCCTTAGGCAGGATGACACGGTCTTTTTTTATTGGAATAGAGTTGATCCCAACATGTACTCGGGATAGGTCAAGCATATATCGTATCTTCAGGTCAGAAAGGATTCGGATTTTCGATTTCGGGCCGCGGACGTGAACTTCTATCCCTTTTAGCAAAGGACCGGTTATGGTCAGTTCTGCAGGGATTTGACCGGAATCAACCGGAATAAGTATAACTGTTTCTTGTAATGATGAGCAGGACACAGGTAAAAAAAAGCAGGCCCCAAGCAAAAAACACAAAATAGACCGTTTCAAATTCCGTAAGTGTAACATAGATAAACGACTATGGGTATTCATACCTGAAGCGACACTATTTTCAAAAAGCGAAACCGTTTCACCATTAGCTGTTTTGCACATTATTAATGGCATCAATGATTTTTATGGTTGCACGTGTATTGGCAACATTGTGGACTCTGACCATGTGGGCGCCATTCAAAACTGCAGCGGCAACTGAAGCCTGGGTGCCGATTTCCACTTCAGCCAGGTCGGGGTTAATATCTTTTACGGTCTTATATTTAAGGATGTTTCGTATAAAGGCTTTTCTGGCAGATCCGAGCAGAATAGGAACATCCAGTGTTTTAAATTCATGCAGGTGTTTAATTAATAAAAGATTATGTTCAACAGTTTTCCCGAAACCGATTCCAGGATCGATGATGATTTTTGACTTTGAAATTCCTCTACTTTTAGCATAATCGACGGCATTTTTTAGAAATTTTTTGATTTCTTTTATAAGATCATCATAAACAGGATCAACCTGCATGGTTTTTGGAGTTCCAAGCATATGCATCAGAATTACCGGAACGTCGTATTCTGCTGCAACATCTGCAATGCCGTGATCAAGACGCAATGCTGAAACATCGTTTATAATGGAAGCGCCGGCTTCAATAGCTCTTCTGGCAACGCCGGCTCTAGTTGTATCTATGGAAATGGGAATCGAAATACGTGCTGCAAGGTTTTCAATCACAGGTACAACACGCCGGATTTCCTCTTCGGCAGAGACCGCATCAGAAAAAGGGCGTGTAGATTCTCCGCCTATATCAAGTATGTCGGCCCCGTCTTCAAAAAGTTTTTGGCCTTGAGCCACGGCATTATCTAATGTAAAAAATTCCCCGCCATCTGAAAATGAATCCAGCGTAACATTCAATATACCCATAATACAGGTACGCTTACCAAAAATCAGCCTGTTTTTACCCCATACAAGGTTATATGTTTTCATATGTGCTTGTTAAGTAAAGAATCCTGGCCCAAAGGACCAAGCTTTGGTTTGCCCCTGAAAGGGGCTGTTTTACTTAAAGCCGTACAAGTTAAAAGTGCCTAAAGTGATTTAAAGTGCCTATATCTGGTTAGCCGGTTAGCCCGTTGTCCGGTATTAAATTACGGGCTAACGGGCATAACGGGCCACGGGCACAACCTTTTTTAGCTTTAGCTCACTTTAAACTTTAGTTCACTTCAAACTCTTGCAGCGATTCTTCAGGCAGAGCCGGAAAACTTTGACCTGGCCCAAAGGACCAGGTTTTCAATGTAAAAATAAAACGTATCGGAAATTCTATAGGCAATCGTCAATAAACAATTTCTTGGGTCGCTTCGCTTCATCTGTTATATAAAAATGGCAGAATTCCTTAAATATTCAATCTTCAATTTCACCCCGTTAAATTTCCGATAGGAACAAGCGTAGCGAATTTAACTGGGGCAAAAATCTTCAATTATTTTAAGGAACTAAGATGAGGGCTGCTCGCTTTCGGTTTTGTTTTCTACTGTATCTTCTTCATTTTCAACCTGAACTTCTTCGGTTTTCTCGTTGACAGACGTCTTTGATGGAAACTCGAACCCAGGTCTCATTGAGCGGATAAGTTCATCAAGCTCTTTACCTAGCACTGTCTCTTTTTCAAGCAGTCGATCCGCCAGAGCGTGTAGAATATCAACATTCTTTTCTAAAATATTCTTTGCGCGCTTGTAAGCTTTTTCGACAAGATTTTTTACTTCTTGGTCAATTTTCTTTGCTGTTTCTTCAGAATAGTCCCTGTGCTGCGCTATTTCGCGCCCCAGGAAAACATGCTCTTCATCTTTGGCAAAAGAAACCAGACCTAAATCTTCGCTCATACCCCAGTTGCGTACCATCTTCTGGGCAACATCGGTTGCCTGTTTGATATCGTTGGCAGCACCGGTACTGATGCGGTCAAAAATAATTTCTTCGGCCACTCGTCCGCCGAAAGCAACCGACAATTCGTTTTCAAGTTGATCTTTAAATTTGAAATCCCTTTCTTCGGGCAAAAACCATGTCATACCAGCAGCCCGTCCTCGTGGAATAATGGTTATCTTGTTGACGGCGTCAGTATCGGGAAGAAAGCGGGCGACTAGAGAGTGTCCTCCTTCGTGATATGCCGTGATCTTTCTGTCTTCTTCCTTGATGACTTTTGATTTACGTTCCAATCCCATATAGACCTTGTCCTTGGCATCTTCCAGGTCAGACATATCAATTTTTTCTTTGTCTCTTTTAGCGCCGAGCAAAGCCGCTTCATTGACAAGGTTTTCCAGATCTGCGCCGGAAAAACCGGGGGTGCCTTTTGCCAGTACAACAAGGTTTACATCGGGTGCTGTCGGCGTTTTTTTCGTATGAACCTTAAGAATCTTTTCACGGCCTAAAATATCCGGCAGGGGAACAACCACCTGACGATCAAAACGTCCGGGTCGCAAAAGAGCCGGATCGAGCACATCAGGTCGGTTTGTAGCGGAAATAAGGATAACACCTTCGTTTGATTCAAAACCGTCCATTTCAACCAGAAGCTGGTTTAATGTCTGTTCTCTTTCGTCGTGTCCTCCACCTAATCCGGCTCCCCTGTGCCTTCCAACAGCATCAATTTCATCAATGAAGATAATGCAGGGCGCATTCTTTTTACCCTGGACAAATAGATCTCTGACCCGTGACGCCCCAACGCCGACAAACATTTCCACAAAATCAGAACCGCTGATATTAAAAAACGGAACATCAGCTTCACCTGCAATAGCACGAGCTAAAAGAGTTTTGCCTGTACCGGGCGATCCCATAAGGAGAACACCTTTGGGTATCCGTCCTCCAAGACGCGTAAATTTCTTCGGCTCTTTGAGAAACTCTATTATTTCACCGAGTTCTTCTTTGGCCTCATCGATCCCGGCGACATCTTCAAAAGTAACTTTCTTCATTTGGTCGGATTGCAGGCGTGCCCGGCTTTTGCCAAAAGACATGGCCTTGCCCCCTCCGGACTGCATCTGCCGCATAAAAAAGATCCATACGCCTATTAGTACAATCATCGGAAACCATGAAACCAGAACATTCATATACCAGGGGGAATCGGTTTCCGGTTTGGCGCTAATTGTAACCCCCTTTTGCCGGAGGATCTTGATAAGGTCGGTATCCTGTGGTGCATATACCTTGAAACGATTGTGGTTTGCGTCCGTGATGAAGAGTTCCTGTCCCTGAATAACCACATCAGAAACACTCCCATTTTCGACCATGGATAGAAATTCAGTATAGCTGATATTTGTCTCGGCCAGGTGCTGTTGATTGAAGAGATTATAAAGCATGATCATCATCAGCGTGATGACTATCCATAAAGCCAGATTCTTATAAAAAGGATTCAAAAGCCTTAACCCCCTGTAAAATGATTAATTATAGAATTATATTAATCATTATTGTTGATTAGGCAAGAGAAAGTTCAACTTTAAGTACATTTTTGGTCGAAGCTTTTACTTTTACAGATTCATCTATTCTATAACCGGCAACCCAGATTATTTTTCCCCGGCAAAGCAATATAGGACATCTTGTGCGTTCTTTTCTTGGGACCTTTTTGTCGATGAAAAATTTTTTTATTTTTTGTGTTCCGGTCATACCCAGCGGCATAAAACGGTCACCATGCCGAAAGTTTCTCAAAACCAGTGGAAAACTTAAGGCATCCCTGTCAAAAAAACCGGTATTTTGTCCAGCATGACATAAGTCGGGCAGATTTTCTATGCCTATTTCGGTGAAGTTAACATGAGCACTGATTTCTTCTATGAATAACGATTCGGGTTTTGCTATTATGTATTCAAAAGTGAACATTTCTGCCCGGCCGGATTTTACATCCATATTACGCATCGTATTTTTTTCTCTGGAAAAGAGAAGAACGTCTCCTTTTCGCTGGATCCTGATACGATCCGGTAAATCAAGAGCTCCGTATTCCGGCCCTCTGTCCAAAAGATTTGTCACAGAATCTATATGGGCAAAATCAATACGCCTCAAATCCCCTTTTGTGCTTGCAATAGCTTTTCTTATTATCCGTCTTTGTGCTGCCACATGAATTCCATTCAGGATTGAGACAGAAAAAGAAATCTGACCGTTCTGAATGCTAAAAACTGCTTTTTCGAAGAGAGGGTGAATTACATCTTCAATCCATTCTTCTTCAGATCTGGTAATTGAGGCAAGTCGGTTCAGGCTTTGGCTGATTTTCGGATTGTAGGATGTTTTTAACAGAGGAATTAAATCGTGACGTATTCTGTTCCTTAGGAATCTTGTGTCCCTGTTGGATGTGTCAGATATATATTTTAGTCCATTTTTATCCAGAAAAGCGATTATTTCGGAACGATTTAATTGTAATAGCGGCCGGATAATCTTTCCGTCCCTAACCGGAGGAATACCTGAAAGGCCCAGGGGGCCGCTTCCTCTAAAAAGATTCATTAATACAAGTTCTGCATTATCATCAAAATGATGGCCGAGTGCGATTTTATTAAACCTGTTTTTTTCCGCCACTCTGTTTAAAAAGGTGTGGCGAACGCGCCTGGCCGCTTCTTCCAGGGAAAGCCTGTTTTCAAGCTGATATTTACGGACATTCGCTTTATGAATATAACAAGGTATGTCAAACTTGGTGGCGAGAGATGTAACAAATTCAGCATCCTTATCTGAATCGTTCTGGCGCAGGCAATGATTTAAATGTGCAACTCCAAGCCTGAGGGAAAAGCGGGATGTTAATGTGAGAAGTGCATGAAAAAGGGCCACTGAATCAGGCCCGCCTGATACACCGACAACAACCGAATCTCTCGGTTTAAGCATTCCATAGGTTGTAACGGTCTGTTCAACAGTACGTAATAACTTATTATTGTAGCCTTTGTGCGATGCTGGCATGAATAAGCTCGGAAATTTTTTTATCCCATACTCCTATGATGCCTGAGCGGACGGAAACCTCGGTAGTCCCGGGAGTTATCATTACAGTTTTTATTGTAACCGGTGTTCCGTCGGTTTGTTTGGCTTTAATTTTTGCCTTAATACTGTCTGATGTTTTTTCTGTTATCACCATCTCGAGACTTTTTAGAACTGTAGTACATGCCCGATTGGTTTCATCAAACGTTGCTTGATAAGATGTTTTCAGCTCGCCGTTTATATAAGTATACACACCTGCTCCTGCTCCTGCTCCTGCGAGAAAAACGGCACAACCTGAAGTTATGAAATAAGAGGATAATAAAAGAAAGGTTAAAACTTTTCGTATCATAATTTACTTTTCCTTTCTTGAACTTTTCAAAAAGCTAAAGTGTTACGAAATTATTAATTTTGAAATAGTTGAAAAAAGATTATAATAGAAACAGGTGTATGTCAATCAAAAACACAGAATATAGAATCTGTTAATTTGAGTTGTAGTCTATATTGTGGTAGGAAAGCCGATTTCTTTTTTAACTTGAAAAAATTTTTTATCGATTATATTTATATTTGTGGTTGTGCTAGGCGGGGAGCTAGCGGTGCCCTTTTCCCGAAATCCGCTTCATGCGGGGCTGAATTCCCTCTTAAGGGTTTTTACCTGGGAGCCTATAAGTCAATCTGATCGGCCGCCGCGCAACAGACGGTTACGAACCTCGTCAGATCCGGAAGGAAGCAGCGATAAGTAATGCAGTCTGTGTCGTGGATCGATCCCGGTCAAGCTTTTGGCTTATTATATTTCAGAAAAAGATTCGATAGGGGGTGCACAACCATTTCTTCCATTTAAAACCTCCCACCAATTCTCAGCCGCCATATTTAAAATCGACAAATTTCAATCATCAAGTTAAATAGGACACAGATTTTCGCAGATATACACAGATAATATTGTTATTTTGCAATTTAAGAATCTTGATGATCTGTGTTCATCTGTGTCCAAAAAAGGAAACTCCTATACTATTAAATTAAAGAACTCAAAATCTAAAATTACCTTTTCTACCTTGACAATATGCCAGACAGTCTTATTTTTTTGCAATGTTGTGGTATTAGCCCGTATTTTATGAAAAATCGGGTGTGTAAATATTTAAAAAAATCAGGGGGAAGCTTCAGCTGATGGGAGCAAAAAAAAAGAAAATCGAAATTCATACTGAAATCGAAGAAAACGGTAAACAAAAGAAAATTTCCAAAGAGATCGATTCAGGCAAAAAAGACAAAGAAAAGACCGATGATCCATTGAAAGTGATGAAAGCAAGGCTTGAATCCGTGGAACAGGAATTAAAAGATTCCCATGACCGTTTTTTGAGGGTTTCCGCTGAGTTTGAAAACTACAAAAAGCGTGCCGCACGCGAAATGAATGACTTCGGGAAATTTGCCAATGAAAGTTTCGCAAAGGCGATGCTTCCCGTGGTCGATAATCTTGACCGTGCCATAGAATCTTCAAGTAATGATGATCACTCAATCAGGTCTGTGGTGGAGGGTGTAAACATGACCCTCAAAGAAATACGGAAGATTTTTGAGCAATTCGGCGTGAAACCGTTTGAGTCTTTAGGGAAAACTTTTGATCCCGCTTTGCACCAGGCTGTTATGCAAAAAGAGACAGATAATCATCCCGAAAAAACTATTTTAAATGAACTTGAGAAAGGATACATGATGCATGACAGGTTGCTCAGACCTGCCATGGTTGTTGTATCAAAAACAACAGAGTCCGAAAACCAAGAAAACCAGGCTCAAGAAGAGACGAATAGAAAATAAAAAGAAAAGAGATTATATATAAAGTAAGGAGGAAAACAGATGAGTAAAATCATTGGAATCGATCTCGGCACTACAAATTCATGTGTAGCGATTATGGAGGGGGGTGAAGCCAAAATTATCACAAACCCCGAGGGAGGGCGTACAACACCTTCTATTGTGGCCGTTTCAGACAGCAAAGAGAGATTGGTCGGTCAAATCGCAAAGCGACAGTCAATCACAAACCCTGAGAATACGGTTTTTGGAGTAAAAAGGCTTATCGGTCGTAAATATGCATCCAAAGAAGTACAGGATGATATTAAAATACTTCCCTATAATATTGAACAGGCAGAAAATGGCGATGTAAGAATAAATATGCGGGGCAAGTTAAATAGTCCGGCTGAGATATCATCCTTTATATTGGCTAATATCAAAAATACAGCCGAAGAATATCTTGGAGAGAAAGTTATCGATGCTGTTATAACTGTCCCTGCCTATTTTGATGACAATCAGCGACAGGCAACCAAAGATGCCGGAAAAATTGCCGGTCTTAATGTGCTAAGGATCATTAATGAACCGACTGCCGCATCACTTGCATATGGCCTTGACAAGAAAAGCGAAGAAAAGATTGTTGTCTTTGATCTGGGCGGCGGTACATTTGATGTCTCCATTCTTGAAATCGGCGAAGGGGTTTTCGAAGTAAAAGCGACGAATGGTGATACCCATCTCGGCGGCGAAGATTTCGACCTTCGGCTTATCGATTACCTGGCAGATGAGTTCAAAAAAGACCAGGGGATTGATATAAGGAACGATAAAATGGCGTTACAGCGACTGAAAGAAGCTGCTGAAAAAGCAAAAATGGAACTGTCCACTTCCATGGAAACGGATGTTAACCTGCCGTTTATTACAGCCGACGCCAGCGGGCCCAAGCACCTGAATATTAAAATTACACGGGCCAAGCTTGAATCTATTATTGATGACCTTTTAGACAATCTTGAAAAACCCTGTCGGACAGCCCTCAAGGATGCCGGTCTTGGGCCAAATGATATTGACGAAGTTATTCTTGTCGGTGGCATGACACGAATGCCTGCGGTTCAGGAGCGGGTAAAAAAGCTTTTCGGTAAAGAACCCCACAAAGGTGTTAATCCTGATGAGGTTGTAGCCCTAGGTGCTGCCATCCAGGGCGGTGTTTTAAAAGGTGACGTCAAGGATGTTCTTCTTTTAGATGTTACACCCCTTTCCCTTGGCATTGAAACCTTAGGCGGCGTAATGACCAGGCTCCTTGAAAAGAATACGACAATACCGGCCAAAAAGAGCCAGACTTTTTCAACCGCAGCAGACAGCCAGCCTGCAGTATCCATCCATGTGTTGCAGGGAGAACGGGAAATGGCTGCCGGAAATAAAACGCTTGGTCGTTTTGAGCTTGTCGGAATACCCCCTGCTCCAAGGGGCGTGCCACAGATCGAAGTTACCTTTGACATTGATGCCAACGGTATAGTGAACGTATCTGCAAAGGACCAGGCAACCGGAAAAGAGCAGTCCATCCAGATTACTGCTTCTTCGGGATTGTCAGAGGAAGAAATAGACAAACTTGTCAAAGATGCAGAGCTTCATGCAGAAGACGATAAAAAGAAAAGAGAACTGGTGGATGCCCGTAACACGGCTGACTCCCTGATTTATTCAACTGAAAAGTCAATTAAGGATCTTGGTGACAAGGTTGACAGCGAGACAAAAAGCAAGGTTGAAGATGCAATCGCACCTTTGAAAAAAGCCATGGAGGGAGAAGACACCGCTGAAATAAAGCGTTTGAGCGAAGAGCTGACCCAGGCATCTCACAAACTCGCTGAAGCCATATATAAGCAAGCTTCACAGGAAGCCGGGCCCCAGCCCGACGCCGATCAGGCAAACCCTGACCAGCCTGGTGCCGCAACTCCTGATGATGATGTTGTAGATGCTGATTTCGAAGAGGTAAAAGACGACAAGAAGTAACTGTAAAATGGCTCTATTTCTAAAATCCCGCGCGCATCATGTGCCGCGGGATTTTTTTATTCCGAACTCTCGCTGCGCCGGAAAAATCAACAAGCTTCACTTTCTCTTTAGCACCACCTTGACATCTTTTTCGGCTTTGGTTATTAATGTTGAAAACGAGACATTGAGACCTTTAAAAAAGGCTAAAATGTAACCCATCATGTTTAAATTCCTTTTTAAAAAAGAACAACGTATCCAGAAATTGATTTTTGAGTACCTGGATACAATAAAACTGTGCCAGGACAGCTTTTTGAAAGCTCTGCAGGCCTGCCTTCTTAACGGGTCCCTTTGCGAAAATTTTGATTTTTTCATAAAGCAGACACACAAGTTCGAATCAAAAGCCGACGATATT
>JAUWLP010000100.1 GCA_030613575.1 Desulfobacteraceae bacterium | reverse complement strand
TGCCGAAGTGGCGGAATTGGTAGACGCGCTAGGTTCAGGGTCTAGTGAGTGTATTCTCGTGGGAGTTCGAGTCTCCCCTTCGGCACCACAATAAATACCTCCAGTCGCTCAATAGCTTTCCGGGTATCATCTTCATCTACTGTGTTATAACGATCAAACATTTTGCATCAACTCGTCGGCTTGAGGCGAAGCTTAATTATTGGCCATTGATTATTAACCATTATTTATTCAACCACGAACCCTTGAACCCCTGATCTTTTGTAGTACAAACACCGATAGGTTAAATAACCACAATCCTACAAAAAAATCATACAAAGAGCGACAGACTTTTAAAATTTTTTGTTGTATGTATAATATTATGTAAGGATCTTTTTTGTTTTTAGCAATTGGAGTATATTCTAATGGTCGATAAACTAACCTATGAAGACTTGGAACAAAGGGTCAAGGAGTTGAAAAGAAACCTGTCAAGGTTCAGTCTGTTGTAAAAGAAGCAATCGAACTGCTCAAAACCTCAATACCGACAACTATTGAGATTCGCCAAAATATTGATGAAGATTGCAAGCCGGTGATGGCTAATCCCACCCAGATCCACCAGGTGGTTATGAACCTTGCCACCAATGCTTATCATGCCATGCGTGAAAAGGGAGGGGTTCTTGCAATCGATGTTGCAGAAGAGAAAATCAGCATGGATGATTCAGCCTCCTATCCGGATCTTCATCCCGGCACATATATCAAACTGACCGTGAGCGATACCGGCCATGGCATGGACAAAGCGGTTATGGAGAAAATGTTTGATCCCTATTTTACCACAAAACCGGTGGGCCAAGGTACCGGCATGGGTCTTTCAACGATACATGGGATTGTTAAAAGTCATGGCGGAAATATTAAAGTGTACAGCGAGCCTGGTAAAGTGACTGTATTCCATGTCTATTTTCCCCTGATTGAAACAAAGCCTGTTGAACCGGAAATCGTATCCACAGGACCTGTTCAAAAAGGTAGTGAACGCATCTTGTTTGTGGACGATGAAGAGCAGATTGTTTTCATGGTAAAGCAGACTTTAGAGCGCCTCGGGTATCAGGTTGCAACTCGAACAAGCAGTCCGGATGCATTAGAAGCCTTTCGAGCAAAACCGGATGAATATGATCTTGTCATCACAGATATGACCATGCCGAACATGACCGGTGTTGAATTGGCCCCCAGGCTTTTAGAGATAAGGCCCGATATTCCGATTATACTCTGCACAGGGTTCAGCGAGATAACAGACGCAAACAAGGCTAAAGCTTTGGGCATTCGAGAATTTCTTATGAAACCTATTGTTAGAGACCAGATTGCCGGAACCATCAGGAAAGTGCTTGATGAGTTGAAACTTGTTACCTAATATAAATGATCGTATTCAGCCTCTGATTCCGGCATTGAAAAGCAAGATGCGGGGGTGGTATGGCAGGCGGATCGCCTATCTTTCAATTATAGGTTTTATGGCGGTTATCTTCACCTATTTCGGGGTAAATTTACTGCCCGGTCTGCACAGTTACGGTTCGGGATAAGAGGGGAGAGCGAATTATGAAAATATTTATTGCCGGAGGATCCGGCTTTGTCGGCACTAATCTATCGTCTTTTCTCCTCGAAAAGGGGCACAGTATTATTGCCGTCGGCACCTCTATATCACATAAAGTAATCAGGCATGATAATTTTCATTACATCTCGGCGGATACTACGATCAAAGGCGCCTGGCAGGATTCGCTTAAAGATGTTGATGCAGTGATCAATCTTGCAGGGAAAAATATTTTTAAGAGGTGGAGCGATAACTATAAGGATCAAATATATAACAGCCGTATTCTGACAACACGCAACCTGGTTGAAGCCATTCCTGCCAAGAAAGAGATAATGCTCTGCAGTGCTTCTGCGGCAGGATATTATGGTGACAGGGCCGATGAAGTCTTAAAGGAAAATGTCCTGCCCGGAAATGATTTTCTTGCAAAAGTTTGCATGGACTGGGAAAAGGAAGCTTTTCAGGCAGAAGCAAAAGGAATCCGGGTCGCTGCAATGCGTTTTGGCGTAGTCCTCGGTAAAAACGGAGGAGTTCTTGCAAAGATGGTTCCGGCGTTTAAATTTTTTGTCGGCGGCCCGCTTGGAAGCGGCCTGCAATGGTTTCCATGGATTCATACGGATGATCTTTGTGCTGCAATTATTTTTATATTTGAAAACCCGGATGTAAAAGGCCCACTCAATTTTTGTTCACCTAACCCGGTAATAAACCGTGATTTTGCCAGAGCCCTTGGCAAAATGCTTAACAGACCGTCTTTTATGAAAACTCCGTCCTCTATGATCCGGCTGATTATGGGGGAAATGGGGAAATCTCTTATGAGCAGCCAGCGGGCGATCCCTGATAAGCTTTTAAAACATGGTTTTAAGTTTCAATATCCTGACATTAACAATGCCCTCTACGACTTAGTTCGTGCCTGAACGAAAACCCCGTTCAGGCACGATTGTTGATCGGCGATTGATGATTGTTGATTTAAAAACCAAAATAAATTCAAAAAGTTGATAGCGGTACGATTAGAGCTGAATTCCGCTTCATGGGGTTTTCGGTCAAGCACTAGTTCGTTAATTCGTAAATTCGGTGACGTATTTTTTCGGTCCTTATTGTAATTTTTGTGCTTTTTGTGGCAAAAAAAATGCTTAGCCAATTAAGTGTGAAGTGATCTAAAGTGATCTAAGATGCCTAAAATTATGGAATTCTACCAATTTTATATGAATAGATGGAGCGAAGCGACACCTTAACTTTAGGCACTTCAAACTTTAGTTCACTTTAGTCACTTTTCCGGCTTGCCCGGGTTAGGGTTCGGATAGGAAGTCGATAAGACCAGAAACTGCATCCTCAATATCAAGAAAGCAAAACCGGTATGCATCGTACTCAAGCCCGTACGGGTCGGCAATACCCCGCCTCTTTGAACCAAAACGGGCAAAGTGCCTGATTAACCGGGTTTTGCCTTCTGCTTCCGGGAAGTCAGTCAGAAGCGTATCCTCGTGAGATTTCTCCATTACAAGAATTAGACTGGACCAGGCCACGAGCTCTTTGGATACCGATTTGGCCTTGTGCTCAGCAAGGTCTACACCGAATTCCTCGGCAACGCGTTGCGCCATATAGGTTGCTGAATTGCCAGGAAGTGCAAGCAATCCCGCAGATTCAACGCTAATACCCCGAAGCAGCTTTTGATTCACCAACTTTGCAAAAAAGGCATGTGCAAAAGGACTGCGACAAATATTACCGGTGCACACAAACAGGATATTTGCTTGTAGTTTGGTCATGTTTGCAAACCCTAACCCGGACAAGCCGGAAAAGTTACAAGTGAGCTAAAGTTTGAAGTGAACTAAAGTTAAGGAGTCGCCTTGCTCCGACTTTTATATAAATTGGCAGTGTTCCTTAACTTTAGGCACTTTAGATCACTTTAGGCACTTCACACTTAATTGTCTAAGCAATTTTTTGCCACAAAAAGCACAAAATCCACAATTAAGCGCCTAAAGTGGTTGAGTAGTTGGTTGACCCATGATAACGGTTTTGGTCAAGCGGACTATCCGTTTCCAGTGAGATAATTTTCATCCAAAGATCCGTAGACCACAGGGAGCGATTCAATATCCGGGGGCTTGAATCCAAAGACAATTTCAAGAAAAACCTTCGTAATCCGAAAGGTTGCGCCCCAAAGCACTTCATGTTCATCTCGATGCTCATGGAGAAAGCATGGATATTCTTTCACATTTAGATCTTTCCCGTTTTTCTGGGATAATCCAATATGTAATCGATAACGTGCATAATTAGAAGGATTCAATAGATTTGGGAGTGGAATATAAACGATTTTTTCCACCTCCCAGTTCGGGGAGAATCGCTTTTGATGGCCGGTCCAGCAAACCATGGGATAGATCACCCTGCGGAACATGACAAGCTGCTGTGACGGCAAAGGGCCCAAAAATTTCACTCCCAGAGGGTTCAAACGCATTTCCTCAAAGCCCTCCCGCAAACAGGTGGCAAAAAGTAGCGCCAGACTTCGTGCCTCCATATGCCGCTTTTTACGCCAAAGTGACCAGTAAGGCCAACGTGATAGTGGAGAACCAGGCAGGTACAAAAGCTTTGCAAGATAATAATCGAGACCGGAAGAGATACTTCCACCCGGGCAGCAAAGGTCTCCCGGTTGTTTTACCCTTAAGGATCGTTTATTTAAAATCAGACAAGGCGTTGAAGAAAATCCTTTTCCTTCGCATTTTGGACCGAGCAGAAACAGCACGGCAGATGTTATAGATGAATCTGTAACTCCTTTCGAAAAAACGATATCATTGTGGTTTCTTTCTTGAAGAGCGTACATAATCTTTTTAATAAAGGCTTGAGAATCTCCCAAACAATTTTGCATCTAATCTAATCCCCGAATATCGTCAAATATTTACTCATTTATTTCATTCTTGAACTTTTTGCAAGTTTGCGTTAAGTCGCACTTTAAAAAAGATAAAGGAGTTATAAGATGCATGGAAAACTGTCTGATGACTTTTATAATTGGCTTGTGGAGTTGCGTCGCTGGTTCCACCGGTTCCCGGAACCGGCCTACAAGGAAAAGAAAACCTCCGCCAAAATTTGTGAAGTGCTTGAAGGGTTTAATGTTCCTTTCCAAGCAGGCGTGGGAGGGACCGGTGTTGTAGCAAAGGTCAGCGCAAGTCAACCGGGGCCTTTGGTGGCCTTTCGAGCGGATATGGATGCCCTTCCTCTGGAAGAAAGGAATGATATCCCATACAAATCGCAGCATCAGGGATTCATGCACGCCTGCGGTCATGACGGGCATACTACCATTGCTCTCGGTGTGATACGATGGCTCATAGAAAACGGATGGCGTCAGAACGGTTCCGGTGAAATCCTCTTTATTTTTCAGCCTGCTGAAGAAGGAGGAGCCGGTGCCAAGGCCATGCTGGATACCGGCATTTTAGACTCGGAACCGGTGAAGGCAGCTTTTGCCGGGCATATGTATCCTGAACTTCCTGCAGGACATATCGGAATAGCTCCTGAAATCAGCAATGCGGCTGCGGATACACTCTTTATTCGATTAAAAGGCAAAGGCGGTCACGGCGCACATCCACATCATTGCAAAGACCCCATTGTCGCGGGAGCTCATCTTGTTACACAACTACAGTTTCTTATCAGCAGGGAGGTTCCGCCCCTTGAAAGCGCAGTGCTGACCATCGGCCGTTTTCAGGCCGGAACCGCTTCAAATATCATACCGGAAGAAGCCGTACTTGAGGGAACCCTCAGAACCCTGCGGCCGGACATTCGCAAACAGATCCTAAAACGCCTTGAAGAACTGGTAAAAGGTGTAGCTCGGTCTTGCGGCATCCTGGCAACTCTTGAAGTTAAAAAGGGATATCCCGTGCTGATAAATGATTCCGATCTGGTTAAGCACACCGTAGCCTGCGCCGGGGAAGTTCTGGGGGCAGACAAAGTCCACAGCGGACTTCCCAGAATGGGTGCCGAGGATTTTGCCTACTTTTGCCAAAAGTGGGGCGGGGTAATGGTAGGCCTTGGATGCCACGATCCGCTCAAAGGCTTTCAATACGGTCTCCATTCTCCCTATTTCAACATTGACGAAAGGGCTCTGGAAGTAGGAACCAGGCTTTTTGCACATGTTCTTACTCAATATCTGACAAATTCGTAAAAAGTCGAATTTATTACGGTTTAGTTCTTTAGTTATAATTTTTTTGCTTTTTATTACAATAAAATGCTTAGCCAATTAAGTGTGAAGTGACTAAAGTGATCTAAAGTGACTAAAGTTAAGGAATACTGCCAATTTGTATAAAAGCCGGAGCGTAGCGACTCCTTAACTTTAGCTCACTTCAAACTTTAGCTCACTTCAAACTTTTCCGGTTCATCCGGCCTATTGGTCAGGGTCTAGAAACCGTTATAGTGTTAAAACCTTCAGACAAGCCCGCCAGATTTTTACCGCTCACTTCTATACCCAGTCCCGGACCATCCAAAGGATCGGCTTCACCCCCCGGACCCATTGACACATCTTCCAATGTAACGTTTTTTTCCAGCAGAAATTCATCATAAGAACCGTCACAGCATACGGCATCACTGCAAAGAAGGCATAGAATCCTGCCGGCGGCAGAAAGAATGCCTGACTCGCCAAGGTGGCATCCGATCTGGAAAGAAATTCCGTTGCGCCTCAAATAGTCGATAATCTTTAATGAATTTCTGAACCCTCCGCATTTGGACAATCTAACGTTTATCATCTTATAGCAGCCCTCTTCGGCAATCTTTTCCATATCACCTAAAGAGCATGCCGATTCATCGGCCATAAGGACTGCGCCGGCTTTTTGCATAAGGCCGGCAAAATCAGCAATTTCCGGGTCGTTCGGCCTCATAGGCTGTTCAATAATCTTGATTTTGTAGTTATTTATCAAAGATAGGTGCTTTAAGGCCAGGCCATAATTCCAGACACAGTTTATATCAATTTTTAGATCGCAATCTTCTCCAAACACCACGCGGACAGCTTCGAGGATTTCTTTGTTTTGGTTTAAGTCTTTTCCCATTTTCAGTTTCAGCTTTTTAACTTTCATTTTTTTGATGAGCTGACATATCTCAACAATTCTTTGTTTGCCGGCAAGCGGAAGTGCAGAGCCGTAGTAAACCTTGTTTGTCATAAAATCTTTGGAAAAATAGTCTATGATGTTTCTGCCCTGGCTTTTGCCTAAAGCATCCAGCAACGCTGTTTCCAGGGCGCAAATCGCAGCATTGTAAGCTTTTCCATGGAAAAGACCGTCGACAAAATTCCATATCTGTGAAACGTCGTTCAACTTCCATGGAAAATTATCCAGCTGAATAAAGCGGGTTATACTTCGAGCTGCACTTTCCTGAGATTCTCCGGTTACAAAAGACCTTGGAGCACCTTCACCATATCCTTTGATTTTACCCTGTTCGGCAACCACTTCGGCAATGATGTTTTTGACTGAATTTCTTTTTCTCAGAGAGTGAGAGAACTCGGATGAAAACGGAAGTATAACCGGATAGATACTTATGTGATCTATTCGCATATAATGTATCCTTATATCAATCTTGCTTGTCGATGAGGAACAATCAGGGGGGTGTGTTCGGCAGTTTTAAGGTAAATATTGCCCCCTCATTCGTATCGTTTCTTACTTGAATAATCCCGCCATGATCTTGCATGTTTTGATGGGCAATAAACAATCCAAGGCCTGTACCACTGTGCATATTACTCTTATGCTTAGTAGTAAAATAGGGATCAAACACCTTGTCAATATGAGAAAGTGGAATTCCGGGGCCATTATCTTTAATCTCAATGCTAATTGTGTCCTGTTTTTTCTTTTCCGTACAATTTTTTGTAATTAATTCGATCTTTCCTCCCTCAGGGGTAAAATCGACTGCATTTGAAAGGATATTTAAAACAACCTGTTTCATTTTTTCAGAATCCATCCAGACTTGCCCGATATTGGGATCAAATTGACAGGAGACTTTAATCTTCTTGGCATTACTTTGTGGTGAAATCAGAAGAATCATTGAATCAATCAATCCATGCAGATCATTTAACTCTATATGTGATTCTTTTGTGTTAACCAGGTCCAGAAGTTCTGTAATAAGATTATTTATCCGGCGCGTCTCTTCCATAGCAATCTTATGAAAGTTATTACGGAATTCTTCATCGTTGTATTTCTGCGGCATCATCTGGATAAAAGTCCCTATGGCTGTTAAGGGATTCTTGATCTCATGGGCCAGTCTTGCTGCCAGATTCCCTAAAAAGGAGAATTTTTCTGAACGGCTCAAGAGGGCATGAGATTGCTTGAGTTCTTTCATCTGTTTCTGAAGCCTGCTGTAAAGTTTTGCATTTTCTATGGCTATGGCGATCTGGGGTGCAAAAATTTCAAGTGTTTCCCGGGTCTCTTTTGGCACCCCCTTTCCATCAACAGCATCCGTGGCAATAACACCGATCACCCTGGAACGAGTTATAAGGGGGGTTACATATACAGAAGTTGGTTTGCCGTAAGTTAACATAATGTTTTCTTTTCTCAAGCTTGAGCTTTTTACCTCAGGCACGTACTCTGGTCGTCCGGTGTTGGTTACCCTGACCAGAATGTTACTCAAGTGATCGAGGGACACTTTGTAATTTTTTACCGCTTCCGGAATTTCACTATCAAAACCAATGCCGTGAATGTATTCAAGAGACCCTTTGTCTTCATTAATGAGCATGATTGCGGCACGGTTGATTTGGCAAACGTTTGAAAGAATGCTCATGATTACAGCAAGGAGTTGTTCCAGATCCAGCAAAGACAGGATCGCCTTGCCGGTTTCTTGTATGGCTGCAAGTTGTTTAATTCTTTTGTTAAGCTCTATATTGAGCAGGTTGACTTCCTCGTATTTTTTTTCGATGATCTTTTTATCTTTTTCCATTTCCGTTATGGTTTCCACAAGAACCGATTTTGATGTGAAAAACCTTGAAAGAATCTCATGAAATCTGTTTTTGAAAGGCCATTTTATATGGTATTCACAGTATGGACTTCCATCAAAGTAACAACACTTTTCTTTTATAGCGGCGGGGTTTCCTTCCCATATCAGCGGCATTGAAGTGTAAACACCTTGATTATAAAGGCATATATTTTTTGTTACATCCATCTTATGATCCCAGTGTAAACGTACAACCGCCTCATTTTTTTTAAGTTCAACTAGCTCTACTCTCTTGTTTCTATTCCAACGATCATTTATTTTCTGGCCATGCTTGAGCGCTTTTCTGACAGACCAAAATGCCTTGAATATAATACTCTGAGCGTAGCCCAGAGAAATATTTTCGGTAGCATACCTGCCGATTTTATAAGCCGCCATTTCGTCATTAAGAATTGATGCCGCTCTTTTGTATAACTTTGAAATAACGCTGCAGGAAATCCAGCTGTTGGGATCTCTTAAAAACCTTTCAGGATCCTGGAGAGCATCAATTTCCGGGTCAAGATTTCCAAAAAGAGCACTGAAGTCGCCGTCATTATGATTTTTGACATAATCAAGGATTGCTCTGGAATTTATGCAGCTCGTTTCTTTTTCCACTTTATTAACCGTTTTTGTAAGTCAAAAACTTATTGGAGTTGCTCCCGCCCAAGGCGTAATACGGACCGGAGATGCAAAGCTTCGCCAGAATTTATAACTTTAAAATTCGGGTGTTTCTTTGACCTGAAGTCAATTTTTTATATTTTTCAGTTAACCCGGGTACCGAATTTTTAAAAGTTGAAAGGCTTTCTCCCTGTACGTTAAATATTGACCTGTTGTTGCCTCTGAAACATTGGTCGGGTATGGCATCATCCCTTAAGGCCCGAGCCGGAAGTCTGAAAAAAGGCATAATATTTAAAAGTGCATTTTTTATTTTTTGTGTGTAATTGGAGAGTTTAAAGATCTTTGTATTATAATCGAGAATAGTCTCAAAGTCCAAATTTTTCGACGGCTGCCTGACAATATTCTGCCCAAAAACACCGTCATCATCAAAAACAACATCCGGCAGAGAAACAGCAAGGTCATAAATCTTGGTTCTGGGATATACATGACATTCCCCGACTTTAAAGACATGTCCGCCCGGACCTTTGTATTTGGACAAATTTTGGACAAAGACAAGGCTTTCTTTAAGATCTTTTTCCGTATCACCCGGATACCCGGCAATCATAAAAATTATCATCGGAATTTCATTTCGGGCGGCTTCTTTGAAAATAGCTATGGTGTTTGCAATATATTTTTCATAATGAGATTTGTTCTTAACCTTATTCATGCGTCTTAAAGTACTGTAACTGGCCGATTCAAAGCCAAGGGCAATAATGCCGCACACATCCGCAATGCCGGGGATCAGGGAAGGATCGAGCACATCGCAACGACTTTCAAAATTAACTTTCATCCCCAATGACCTGAGTAATGGAAACAGATCAAAAGATTTAAAGAGAGCATCACTGACCAGCAGGGT
>JAUWLP010000155.1 GCA_030613575.1 Desulfobacteraceae bacterium | reverse complement strand
AGAAAGCACGTGTTTGAGGCTTTTCAGGTAGATCAAGCGCTTCTAAAAAATGCGTGCCAAGATGTTATAGTAATGCATTGCCTCCCGGCGCACAGGGGTGAGGAGATTAGCGAAAATGTGCTGGAAGGCCCGAATTCAGTTATCTGGGATCAAGCAGAAAACAAACTCCACATGCATAAGGCTATACTTGATGTTTTAATGAAAGGGGATTAGATCGTGGCTGATATCATTAACAAGGTGGTTCTGGCTTATTCCGGTGGACTGGATACATCAGTGATTTTAAAATGGCTGATCCAAACTTACCGTTGTGATGTTGTTGCATTTTCTGCAGATATAGGCCAGGGGGATGAGCTGAATCGGGTAGAGGAAAACGCATTAAAAACAGGGGCAACCAAGGTTTATATAGATGATTTGAAGGAAACCTTTGTAAAAGATTATGTTTTCCCTGCGTTTCGGGCAAATGCTATTTATGAAGGACAGTATCTTCTGGGCACCGCTCTTGCAAGGCCCCTGATTGCAAAACGGCAGATGGAGATCGCACAAATTGAGAGGGCGGAAGCTGTAAGCCATGGTGCGACCGGAAAGGGAAACGACCAGGTGAGGTTTGAACTCAGTTATTTTGCAATAGATCCGAATATAAGGATCATTGCTCCCTGGCGTGAGTGGGAGCTTAGCTCGCGAAGTGCCTTGATGGCTTTTGCCGAACAGCACGGTATCAAGGTGCCGACAACCCGTGCAAAACCATACAGTACTGACGGAAATCTTCTTCACATAAGCTTTGAAGGGGGTCTGCTTGAGGACCCCTGGAAACAGCCGCCTGACGATATGTTCAGTATGATGGTTTCACCCCAGGATGCGCCGGATCAGGCTGAAATTATTGAAATAACGTTTAAACAGGGTGATCCTGTGGCCATAAACGATAAAAACATGTCCCCGGCCGAACTCCTCAAAGAGCTGAACAGGCTTGGGGGGCGTAACGGCATCGGCAGGGTCGATATTGTCGAGAACCGTTTTGTCGGCATGAAATCCCGCGGTGTTTATGAAACTCCAGGTGGCACGGTGTTGAGAGCAGCCCATATGGCGATTGAATCGATTACAATGGACAGGGAAGTAATGCACCTGAGGGATTCTCTAATTCCAAAATATTCCGAGCTTGTGTATTACGGCTTCTGGTTTTCACCCGAAATGAAACTCCTGCAGGATATGGTCGATCGAACCCAGATGAATGTCTCCGGGGTTGTACGACTTGAGCTTTACAAGGGGAACTGCCGTGTCCTGGGACGTAAATCCGATGAATCGATTTACAGTAAGGATTTTGCAACTTTTGAAGATGACAGTGTGTACAGCCAGAAAGATGCTGAAGGCTTTATACGTCTGAATGCCTTGAGACTCCGTATTCAGAAGATGATGGAAAAAAATAAATGAGGTAAGTATGGCTACAAAGCTCTGGGATGGCAGGTTTTCAGAAAAGACAGATAGAATGGTTGAAGATTTTACATCATCGATCGATATAGATAAAAGGCTTTATTCTTATGATATTAAAGGGAGTATTGCCCATTGCCGTATGCTTGCCAAAACGTCTATTATTTCCGAGGAGGATGCTTCATCATTGATAGAAGGTCTTGGCGTGATAAAAAGAGAGATAGATCGGGGAGATTTTCAGTTTGATAAAAGCCTGGAGGATATCCATATGCATATTGAAACCAGGCTTATCGAGAAAGTGGGCAAAGTCGCCCAGAAGCTTCATACCGCAAGAAGCCGAAACGACCAGGTGGCTCTGGATGTCAGGATGTATTTGAGAAAGGAGACTTTAAGTACAGTAAAGCATCTTGTTATGTTCCAAAAAGTTATAGTCGAGCTTGCAAAAACCCATATTGACGTTGTTTTGCCGGGATACACTCATCTGCAGAAAGCTCAGCCGATTCTCTTGTCCCACCATCTGATGGCGTATTATGAGATGTTTTCAAGAGATGCCGGCAGGTTTGAAGACTGTTTGAAACGCATAAACGTGATGCCGCTTGGCAGTGCCGCCCTTGCCGGAACGACATACCCGATTGACAGGGAGTATGTAGCCCGGATTCTTGACTTTCCGGAAGTATCGGCAAACAGCATAGATGCAGTCTCAGACAGGGATTTTATCATCGAATTTCTGTCAGCAGCAAGTATTTGCATGGTTCATCTGAGCCGTATGTCAGAAGAGTTAATTCTCTGGTCTTCATCGGAATTCGGTTTCATCGAGCTCCCGGATTCCTTTGCCACCGGCAGCAGTATAATGCCTCAGAAAAAGAATCCTGATGTGCCTGAACTTGTACGAGGGAAAACCGGCCGTGTTTTCGGGGATTTAGTTTCACTTTTAACTGTTATGAAATCATTGCCGTTGTCTTATAACCGGGACATGCAGGAGGATAAAACCGCACTGTTCAGTACTGTGGATATATTGACAGAATGTTTGGAAATTTACATAAAAATGCTTCCAAAACTGAAAGTAAACAAAGAAGCGATGCAGCAGGCCACATCCACGGGATTTTTAAATGCAACCGATATGGCGGATTATCTTGTGACCAAAGGCATGGCATTCAGACAGGCCCATGGCTGCGTGGGAGAGGCAGTTGCCTACGCATCGAACAAAAAAAAGGAGCTTCATGAACTTACCTTAAAAGAGCTGAAATCCTTTTCATCTCATATTGAAAAGGGTATCTTTAATATTTTAACCATTGACCAGATGATAAACAGGCGAAAATCTTTTGGCGGGACGGCGCTAAAAAACGTAAAGGCTGCCATAAATAATGCTGAAAAGGACCTTGCCGTGAAGATGGAAGGTTAATCTGTTGATAAAAAATTTTTTTTGTAAAAAATATATTATTTTAATATTTTTTATTGTTATTTCAATTGTCTTCATTTTCTCAGCATGTGGCAAGAAGGCACCGCCCAGGGCGCCTGCTCATGAAAAACCCCATTCAATCTTCAATCCTATTGGGTTAAGGTGATTTATGCATCATTTTTTACACCGGAACAACGAGTTATATTGTGAGGATGTTCCGATCCGTATGATTGCCGAAAAGGTCGGCACTCCTTTTTATTTATATAGCCATGCCACCTTAAAGCGCCATTTTCTTGTTTTTAATGAGGCCTTTGAAGGTTTGGAAAGGCTTGTATGTTTTTCTGCAAAGGCCAATACTAACCTTGCAATTTTAAAACTGTTTGAAAGCCTTGGCAGCGGGCTCGATGTTGTTTCTGGCGGAGAACTGTATCGCGGATTAAAAGCCGGTTTCTCTCCGGATAAAATTGTTTATTCAGGAGTGGGAAAGCGCATCCACGAAATAGACTATGCTCTTGAAGCAGATATTTTAATGTTCAATGTAGAGTCTTTGGAAGAACTTGAACTTATAGACGAAAGGGCAGGCCTTTTACAAAGAAAAGCTCCTGTGGCCATTCGTGTAAACCCTGATGTTGATCCAAAAACTCATCCGTATATCTCAACCGGTCTGAAAAAAAACAAATTCGGCATTGATATGGAGACTGCCATTGAAGGATACAAGGTTGCAAGCAAGCTTAAGAACATCAATATAATGGGAATCGATTGCCATATAGGATCACAGATTACAGAATCAAAACCTTTTATAGAAGCTCTGGAAAGCCTAAAAAAGTTGATAAATGAACTCGGGCAAATGGGAATCGAAATCAGATACATGGATATGGGGGGCGGTCTTGGAATAACCTATAATGATGAATCACCGCCCCATCCCCGCGAATATGCCAGGGCGATTGTGGAGTCTCTCAAAGGCTCGAATCTTCAGCTTATTCTGGAACCCGGAAGAGTTATTGTTGGAAATGCCGGAATACTGGTGAGCAGGGTTCTTTTTAGAAAATCGGGAAAAGTTAAGGAGTTTGTTATTGTTGATGCAGGTATGAACGATCTGATGCGCCCCACACTGTATGGTGCTTTTCATGCTATTGAACCGGTTATAAGCACTGAAAATCAGCCGATAACAGCTGATGTTGTTGGTCCGATTTGCGAGACCGGGGATTTTCTGGCGGTAGACCGCAAGATGCCCGATGTAAAGAAAGGCGATCTCATTGCGGTGATGAGCGCGGGTGCGTATGGCTTTACCATGTCGTCCAATTACTGTTCCAGGCCAAGGGCGGCTGAAGTGATGGTAAAGGATGACAGATTTCATGTTGTTAGGGCTCGCGAAATTTACGAGGATCTTGTTGATGGTGAATCGGTTCCACCGTTTCTTGATGATTAAAAAATGTAACTCCCTTACCCAACTCGGACGAGCCGGAACCAAGAAATATTTGCCACCAAGACACAAAGGAGCTTATTTTGTTATTCGTTCTTAGTGTCTTGGTGCCTTAGTGGCAGAAATAAATTTCGGTTTTGGTTTATCCGGATCAGGAATTATGAAAAAAATAAATTTTTTCAAGATGAGTGGCAGCGGCAACGATTTTATAATCATTGATAACCGCGATAAAATTGTCGATGAAACCGATCTGCCAAATTTTATCGCCAAAGCATGCCGTAGAAAAATGTCAGTCGGTGCTGACGGTTTTATACTTGTTGAAAACACTGATGCAGCGGATTTCAAGTGGCGGTTTTATAATTCTGACGGCAGTGTTGCAGAGATGTGCGGGAATGGTGCCAGGTGTGTTGCACGCTTTGCATATTTAAATGGTATTGCAGGACCGGACATGTCATTTGAAACACAAGCCGGTATTGTTTATGCCCAGGTTGCCGGCGAGAGTGTTAAAGTAAAAATGACTGACCCGTTAGATCTTAGAATGGATTATACAATTGAACTTAAAAACAGTTCGCTTTCCATCTCCAGCGTCAACACCGGTGTCCCACACGTGGTGATTATAAAAGACATGATCGAGGATGCTGAAGTGGTTCAAGCGGGCAGGGAGATACGGTTCCACGATATGTTTGCCCCTGCCGGCGCCAATGTAAATTTCGTGTGTCATTTAAAGGACGACATCATTGCGATCCGGACATATGAGCGGGGTGTTGAAGATGAAACTCTGGCCTGCGGTACAGGTGCGGTTGCTAGTGCAATTATTATGGCACGCAAAATGAAGATAAAATCACCTGTAAATGTTCTGACACGAAATGGCGGATATCTAAACATTTTTTTTCAAGAAAATGATGGTAAATATCACGACATTTATCTTGAAGGTGATGCTCGCATTATCTACAAGGCTCAGCTCTGGGAAGATGCATGGAAAGATAATTACTAACAAATGGAATTCCATACCGCATACATCGGTGCAGGGTCAAACATCGGGAATAAACTTTTAAACTGTAAAAATGGTATAGCTGCCCTGACAAGAGCAAAAAAAACAGTATTGAAGGATTGGTCGCGATTTTACAAAACCGAACCTGTCGATTACAAAGACCAGGACTGGTTCGTAAATTTAGTAGTAAAAATTGAAACCACCCTCGATCCTTTTCAGCTGTTAATTGAACTTAAGTCAATCGAGCGTGATACAGGGCGGGTGTATGACCCTATACGGTCTGGCCCGCGGATTCTCGATCTGGATATCATTTTATATGATGATTTGGTGAAAAATTCATCCGGACTGGTTGTCCCTCACCCCAGGATGCATAAAAGACGTTTTGTATTAAAGCCTATTTGTGATATAGATCCAAAAGTTGTCCATCCTGTCTTAAAAAAGGATATGCAATATCTGTTAGATATTCTGGATGAGAATGAACAAAGGATCATTGAGTATTAATGAGATTATTAATCTTATTGGGCATTATATACCTATGCTACAGGGCTCTGAAATCCTGGATGCTTCAAGGCAGATCGCCGCGAAAGACTGTATTTGGCAATACAGCCGGCGAGATCGATGATGTCATGATCAAAGATCCTTTCTGCGAAATATATTTCCCTAAAAAAGACGGTGTGCATTTGAGAATCGATGGAAAAGATTTATATTTTTGCAGCAAAGAATGCAGGGATAAATTTGTAGAAAAGTATTCAAAAAAATAGAAATTAACCCGAACAAGCCGGCCTCCGGCTCCGCTTCCAGCCCGTAGGGTAGAGCCTACAGCTCGGAGAGAACCAAAAAAGATCGGTTTTATTTTTACCACGAAGATCACGAAGGAAAAGAAGAATAAAATATATAACCTTCGTGTACTTCGTGGTGTGATCAAACTTTTTTTGCCACAAAATGCACAAAATTCAACTTTAAGGAACTAAATAGTGCTTGACCGAAAACCCCATGAAGCGGAATTCAGCTCTAATCGTGCCGCTACCAACTCTATGAATTTATTTTGGTTTTTAAATCAACAATCATCAATCGCCAATCAACAATCGTGCCTGAACGGGGTTTTCGTT
>JAUWLP010000161.1 GCA_030613575.1 Desulfobacteraceae bacterium | reverse complement strand
ATTAAAAATCCATTATAACTTTTATAACTTTAGTAAAATCTGATTTGCCACAGACCTGGATTCTCCGGCTGCTATCACCTTGATGGCGGGGTTTCCTTTTACAGGACACTTATATTCACAGATACCGCAACCCACACAGTTTTTAAGATCCACATAAGGCAGTTTTACATTGACCGCTTTCCCATCCGGTGACCGGGTCGTCTCTTGTCTTAGGCGTATGGCTTTGGGAGAAGTTGGGCAGTGTTCTTCACAGACGATGCAGGGCCCGTTTCCCGACCACGGGAGGCATCGTCCCCGGTCTATATGGGCCGACCCTATCCTGACGGGAGTTTCGATTTTCTCTTTGCCTGATAATTTACGGATAGCCCCTGTAGGACAAACCCCGCTACAAAGTGTGCAGGTATATTCACAATAGCCCTGGATCATAATGAGATTCGGGGTCCAGAACCCGGCCATTCCCGCTTCTGTAAGTGCAGGGTTGATTGCGTTTGTTGGACAAACCTTCATGCAGAGTCCGCACCGCTGGCAGAGCTTTAAAAAATCCTTTTCGGGCAATGAACCCGGGGGTCTGATCAGACGTGCATCAGACACCTTGTGCAACCTGCCGTCCAACCGTCCTAAAAGCGGAAAGGACAGGCCGGCCAACAAACCACCCAGCACCGCCCGGCGACCCATATCAGGTTTTTTACTAACCTCCGGCGGCCATCCCAATTTAAAAACAATGGCATTTTCAGGACAGGCGTTAAAACAGTTAAAGCAAAACATACATTCCGAAGCGTCCCATTCCTGACCCGGAACCGGAGAAGCCGCCCCCTGGCAGGATTGAAGACACAAATTGCAGTCAGTGCATTTCTCAGGATCTTTTTCCAGTCTCAGTATACTGAATCTGGCAAAGACTCCAAGAAGCGCTCCCAAGGGACATAGGGTGCGGCACCAGAAACGCGGCCGGATACGGTTGAGAAACAAAATAAATAGAAAGAGAATGCCCATAAACCAGGCAGATTTGAAGGCTTTATACCCATACCCGAAAACCGGTGATATCAGAACCTCCCCGCTGTAGCTTATATAATTCAAGATTTTTATATCGCTTTGCGCAGCCAGATCCAATAATTCTTTAATCCCTGTTCCGACCCCGGGGAAAACAGCAAGGGCCAGAGAACGGAAGAAAAAAGCCATGGGGTCTAACAGACCGGTGAGATTGAGACCCAGCAACGCAGACATAAGAAATAGAATAAGCAAAAAATATTTGAATCTCTGACTGGGGTGTTTTTGGTTGGCAGAGACCATATTCTGTTTTTGCAGGGCCGGTCTGATATAACTCATCATGTGGTGAAGGGTGCCCAATGGACAGATAAAGCCGCAGAAAATCTTGCCAAATAAAAACGTCAGGACAACAATCCCTAAAGCCCATCCAAAGCCTTTGATCCACTGGTGTCCTGATATGAGAGATGTAATCCATATGAGGGGATCAAGCTGAAAGAAATATTTTACAGGATAATCCAGCTCGATGTCCTGTTCAGCGTCAAGTGCTATGGAATAATCCAGATAAATGTTCTGGGACAGGCGGCTTTCAATTAGGAGAAAAATGAAAAGAATTAAAAAAAAGGCCTGGCTCACACGTCGTATCCAAACCAGATGGTTTGATTTCAAATGATCACCTTGTGCTGACGGAGTTCCTGAAATTCAGTTGTGCCAAGTCCCCATTTTTCCCCGAGGCGAATAAAACCGATGTCATGGGGACGAAAATTAAAAAGACCGGAGGCTTTAGCATCTGCGGCAACAGGATCGTCACTCAATATAAGGCGATTTGAGACCTCCACATCCGAACGGCTTCCTCCCGAGGGACCGTTAGAGACCATAATCCGGGTGGCATCTATGAGAGTGATCGTGGGATTGAAAAATTGGGCCAGGTCCACAATGGTCAGGTGGATATCCTGATGCAGGGCACTTCTTCTGCCGCCCACAGCTCCAATCCAGTTTTTCATGCCAAGAGTCAGACCACTAAGGCTATGGACCTTGGCCACCGGTAGATTGATGACTTTGTCAGCCTCAACCAGAGGCACAAAAACCGGCCAGACATCCAGGCGGTGTCCCTGTAATTTCATGTTACGCATCAATGACGACCTGGGGTAGACCAGATCCGCTCCGGTTCTTTTTGCCACTATCCCGGCACCTGTGATGGCAAAACAGCGTCTGGCATCATGGATAGTATGATCGGCGATTCTGACCTTTTTGGCTCCGGCCTCCTGGCAAAGCTCAACAACCGCTTCCAAAACTTCCGGATTGGTGGTTGCCGCCAGATAGGGGGGTCTTGCCCAGGAGATATTCGGTTTTATCACCACCACATCCTGCTTTGAAACAAATTTCTGTATTCCGCCGGCTGCCTCAAAAACCTTTCTGGCTAACACCTTAACAGAATATTCGTGACTTTGGCCGATCCCCTCGATAATAAATTTTTTATTCGTTGATCCGGCCCAGGCCGAAATCGTTTTTTGAAAGGGCCATGTAATTACGCCGGTCAGCGCAAGGCCTCCGGATATTTTAAGAATCTTTTTTATCGATTCTCTACGGGTAATGGGATGATAATTCATGATCAATTCCTCATCAAACAATACCGGTTATTATTCCCGAATCATTGGGAGACTCGAAAAAAATGCGCCGGATTTCCCTGACCCCGGCTTCAGAGAGCATGTCACTGATCTGTTTTTCAGAATAGGATTGTCCTGCCGGCGTTCCCAAGAGCATATTCAGGGAAAAGAGGGCCGGGAAAAGAGGGCCATCCATACTGTTGTTTAAAATAAAATCGTGGATCAGGATCATTCCCCCGGGTTCCAGAGCAGAAACCGCCTTTCCGATAATTTTATGGCACTCCTCGGGTCCTTCTCCGTGGAGAATATGAGACAGCCAGGCAACATCATAGATCCCTTCAATCTCTTCTTCGAGATAATCCACATCTTTAAAATCAATCCGGTCTTGCAAATTAAATTTAGCAATGGTTTTTTCAGCAAAGGGTCGGGTGGTTGGCAGATCATAAACGGTTGCTTTAAGACGGGAATTGTTCATACAAAAATGGATGGCATAGGTCCCGGGGCCGCCACCCAGATCGAGTAAATGCCGCCGACCGGAAAGATCTACTTTAGGCGCCAGCACCGGGGCTAGATTCATCGCCAAATTGAACATACCCATGAGAAAATTTTCTCGTTGTTCTTCATCCGTATGAGATGCTCTATGTCTTTCCGGACTACCGGATTGAACCGCCACATCCAGCCTGTTCCAGGAATCTGTTAAACTATGATGGTGCATTACAATGTGCCCCATATATTGTGAAGAGTCCTTGGAAAGAAAAGTTAAACTCAAAGCGGTATTGGAATAGAGGTCCTCTTTTTTTTCCAGAAAATCCATGGCGGAAAGGGCATTGAGAAGCATTTTAACACCTCTTTTGTCGCCGTTAAGTTTGTCAGCCACATCTGCCCCCCTGAGATGATCGTTGCCTATGATTGTAAAAACATCGAGTTTAACTCCTGCATGAAGAGTGCAGGTTTCCCAATAATTTCCTGATAATTGAAGTATTTTCCCCGGATTCAAATCTTCCGCAGTCATGTTTTTGGTCCTTTCTAATTAATATTTTTTAAAAATTTTTGAGAAAAACACTTTACATTTTCCATTCATGATTTATTGTCAAAATTGGCCATATTCAAAAACCGTATTTAGGGGATATCATGACTAAAAAAATGAAAATTCCTGACGATTTGCAAGGGGCTTTTCAGCGCTCGATTAATCTACTTCCCTACGAACTTAAAGACGATGGCCACATGCAACAAGTCATTTTAACTTACCTGAAATTTGGGGGCGAAAAATTAGCTCGACAATATATTGAGATCATCAAAATGTATTTTCGCGAACAAGCCATTAAAGAAATATTCGAAATCCAAACTTTATCGGATATTTTCGCTGCCGGGAGTCATATCTCCGACCCCGATTCACCTGAAAATGACAGCTTGGAATTCCCGACTGGATAGCTCACCGATTGATTCCACATGCCAACACTGACGGTCTCGTAAAAAGTCAGATTTTGATGGGTTACATGCTATCGTGCAAAAATGGAGAAATCCCCAGGTAAATACCAAACACAATCATAAAAATTGCACAACATACAAGAATTCCATAATAAGCTTTTTTGTTCAGGCGACGCAGACCAAAAAATGCAAATGTCGAAACAATCATATACCAGACCAAATCTCCTGCTTCATGCCCCAGAAAAAACGCTATAAGCTTTGGCCACTCCCTGAAAGATATTCCAAACTGTATCATAAAAGCAAGCCCTATGGTGGCCCACCAAATCCACCAGTAAGGATTGGACATGGAAACCATGATTCCTCCGATAACCGGATTTTCCAGGCCTTTACCAGACAATGGCAAAGCTTCATCATTCTGTCTGTCAGGTGGATTCAAGAAGTCGGTGGGTATGTTTCCAAAATACACGTCTCGAACGATGGATGACCCGAAAAAGATAAGTATCAATCCCCCGACAATCCCGATAATGCGAATAACAATGATATTTTTCAAGATAAAAGAGAAGCCTAAAAGCAACAGAATGACAATTCCCATTTCAAGTATTGCGTGGCCGATTATTATCCATAATCCCATTAAATAACCGCGTTTACTTGTCCGAGCAGATTTGATAATAGTATAAGTCAATAGGGGACCGGGGGACATGGCACCTGTCAGGGCCACCAGAAAGGAAAAAGAAAAAATTACCCAGAACGCAGAAATAAAATTTATTAATTCATTCAACAATCAAACCTCCGAACAAACCGGAACTAAAAAGCATTGAATATCGAAAATATTCAATTATAAGGAGTTAGTAAATGAAAAATACAGAAAATATAAAATTCAAACTGCCGGAAGATCTCAAAAAATGCATCGAATTCCACGGTCATCTTTGTCCGGGCCTTGTTTACGGTTACCTGGTTGCAAAAGAGGCAATAAACCTTCTCAAACTCAAGCGGTCAAAGGACGAAGAGGTGGTTGTCATCAGTGAAAACGATTCTTGTGCGGTTGACGCTCTACAGGTACTGCTGGGCACCTCAACAGGTAAAGGCAACCTTATTTTCAAAGATTACGGGAAAAACGCATATACGATCCTTAACCGCTCACACAAAAGGGCCTTCCGGTTTTCCCGCAATAAATATTATCGATATGGCGGTGAATCCAGAGAAGAATTTAGCCGGCTTGATGAAGCCATTTCTTCAAACACGGCAAGCGAAAGAGAAAAATGGCGCCACAAGATGCTCAAAGCAAAAGATCTTCTTTCAAAACCTTTTAGCGATATTTTCTCCACAAAAGAAGTGGATATTGTCATGCCACCTTATGCGCCACTGGCACGCTCAGAAGCGTGCGCAAAATGCGGTGAAATGACCATGTCAACAAAGATGGTTTACCTTGAAAACGGTAAACGCATCTGTATTCCGTGCTCAACTTAAAACGCCTCAAATGGTCCCACGGTGAATTTGGAAACTTAGGGTTCACGAAAAAGTAAAAAGTCTCGAAATCGTCATGCCGGACTTGATCCGGCATCCAGAACGCATTGAAATTACTGGATTCCGGCTTTCGCCGGAATGACGGAAAAGAGCATTTTCCGACTTTTTACGAGTTTATCAAATTGGAACAGTTCAGCCACCTGAAGTAATGCGTACAAGGCGGTGGGGGTCTCTTTTCAGGGGCCGCAAGAGAATTTTTCCACTGCATGGGTGACGCCCCCATGACCCGAACCAGAAAGGCTGTGCTAGGCAGGGAAGACGAGTTTCGCAAAGGTGATGTCTTATGGGGCTGTCCTGTGAAGTATTTCAGGGCCACACTGCCGTCCATGGAATGAGGGAGGGCTTTGCGGCCCCTGAAAAGAGACCCCCACCGCCTTTCAGTTTCGAAAAAGTTGCTCCAGATGGCTGAACT
>JAUWLP010000104.1 GCA_030613575.1 Desulfobacteraceae bacterium | reverse complement strand
GGAACAAAATCTTTGATGAATGGGATCCGTTTATCCGTACGTTTGCCAAGTCGAATAGTCCCCATTTGGGTAAGTGAACCAATTGGTTTTCCGAGACCTTTTTGAACTGCATAAACACCTGCCACAAAGGTCGTCGCTACAGCACCCATGCCTGGGGTCAACACGCCAAGTTTTCCGGTAGCTGGTTTGATCTCGATTGTTTTTACCATCACGATTTACCTCATTTTAATTGGTTTATAGCCTTATAGACTGACGCATTTTGCTGCTGGAGGTGTTATTGTCAAGAGGTCGGTCCTGCCAACCTGTTCTTGACACCCAATGAGCTTTGTCCTATGCTGCCGTGATGTTGCATGAAAATCACTTATAGACAATTTTACAAATCAAAGGTTTACATGCCGACCCCGACACAACAACCATATAGTGTTACGGTGGAGAGCTTCGAAACTCTTTTCACTTATTGGCGCAATTCAGATTTGTCTCTGAAATGGGATTGTTTTTTTGTATTGCCCCCCTGGTTAAAAGTCTGGTGGCGTACATTCGGCTCTACCTCTGAGATGTATCTTTGTGCAGTAAAACATGCGCAAGAAGTTATCGGTATAGCACCGCTTTTGCTGAAACACGCAACCGTATCATTTATGGGCAGCACAGATGTTTGTGATTTCCAGGATTTTATTATCACCCCCGGAAGGAGTAATGATTTTTTCAATGTGCTGCTTGACGATCTGAGCGGTAAAGGCATCACCGCCTTAGATTTAAAGTCTGTGCGCCCTGATTCAGCAACCATGCGGGGACTTGCGGATATTGCCACAAAGCGCGGATGCGGGGTCATATGCATCCAGTCGGATGTTTCTTTCGAGTTGGATTTGCCCACAACGTGGGATGAATACTTGCTCCAGCTAAAGGGCAAACAGCGACATGAAATACGGCGCAAACTGAGACGATTGCAGGAAGCCGGAAATATTTCCTATCGTGTTGTCGAAGAGGTCAAGGAGGTAAAAAAGGAGATAGAAACCTTTTTTGAGCTGTTCAGATTAAGCAGAGAAGATAAAAAGACCTTCATGACTGATAAGATGGCCTCGTTTTTTCGGTCATTGGCAGAGATTCTGGCAGCTGAAAAGATGTTGAAACTCTTTTTCATGGATATAAATGAAATACCGGCCGCAGCAGTATTGTGTTTTGATGATAATTCGAGCGTATATCTTTACAATAATGGATTTGACATTAGATTTAATTCACTGAGTGTCGGTACACTGTGTAAGCTTTTCAGCATCAAAGACAGCATCGAAAATAGCAGACATAAATATGATTTTTTGAAAGGCGCCGAATCTTATAAATATCGCCTGGGCGGTAAGGAAGTGCCTTTGTACGAATGTAAAA
Organism: Desulfobacteraceae bacterium; assembly: GCA_030613575.1. Lineage (GTDB taxonomy): Bacteria > Desulfobacterota > Desulfobacteria > Desulfobacterales > UBA11574 > S5133MH16. Next base: position 8,300 of record JAUWLP010000104.1, on the reverse strand, counting down.
TTAATTTACAATAAAAATGATATAAAGCAGCCATATAAACCATCTGCAGCACGGATTCCGGCTTAATGTTGAAAGGAAGCTCTGGTGGAAGAAGAAAAATTGAATGTTGCGATGTTTAGTATTCATTCCTGTCCGGTCGGAGAGTTGGGAACAAAAGATACCGGTGGAATGAATGTTTATATTCGTGAACTTGCCGGCGAGTTGGGCAACAGAGGACATCGCGTCGATATTTATACCCGGGTTCACGATCCCAATGATCCGCAGGTTATCCATCTGAACGAAAATGTACGCGTTATTCATTTGCGTGCCGGCAAAAACGGCTATATGCATAAAGTGGCGATTTATCCTTACCTTGATGATTTTACCGGCACTTTAGAAAATTTTATTTTGCGGGAAAATCTTCATTACGATCTGATCCACAGCCATTACTGGCTCTCGGGTCAGGTCGGCCGATGGGCCCAGGCCCGTTGGAATGTGCCCCACATGCTGATGTTTCACACCCTTGGCGCCGTCAAAAACTCCACCGGCGTGGGGGAGGACGAGCCTTTGCTTCGCATTACCACCGAAAGGCAAATAGTCCAAAATTGTCATCGCATTATTGCAGCCACTGAAAGAGAAAAATCCGAACTGATGCGATTTTATTGTGCCGAATCGGGAAAAATGAACGTGGTTCCCTGCGGTGTGAATATGGAGGTATTTCAACCCGTAGACAAAGGGTCTGCCCGCAGACAGTTGGGTTTTTCGGATGATGAAAAAATAGTTTTGTATGTCGGGCGATTTGCAGCTTTAAAAGGCATCGACCGTTTGCTGAAAGCCATGACACATTTACGCCACCACAACGGGCTCAAACTGGTAATTGTCGGCGGTGATGGTCATGGTGCACCTGAATTTGAAGCCATTCAACGCCTGTCCTCTGAATTAGGCATTAATGATATGATATCGTTTATCGGCAGAATAGAACAAGGCGACCTGCCGCCGTATTACAGCGCAGCGGACCTCCTGGCGGTACCGTCATATCACGAGAGCTTTGGCCTTGTGGCTCTGGAAGCACTTGCCTGCGGGACGCCAGTGGTCGCAACGGAAGTGGGTGCCATGAATAGTGTTATCTGTGAAGGTAAAACAGGTAGCGTTGTGGCGGATTCCAGGCCACAGGCATTTGCGAGGGCCATCCATGATTTTTTTTCAAAGCCGCGTCATGCAATGGAATCAGCGGATTCAATTCGTAATTCGGTTCGCCAATTCAATTGGTCCCATGTTGCGAAAGCCATGATTGAAAAATACGAGAGCATGCTTGCTGATTTTAATTTTTCGAAAATGAAGGTTTTAGGTGCCCGGGCACAAGCGGCTCAATCCGGCAGGACCGCCATTTTGTAGCCTTTCAGCCGGGTTGATTGAGAAGTATTGACCCTTTCTCCAACACCACCGGGCCACATCTGATTCCAACAATAATTCCCTCTTTATCTCGAGGTTAACAACCTCGGTTGAATTCGAAACTGAGAAATTTTGTCAAATCATCTTTCAGCGCAGCTGCGGTGGTGAAAATGATCCCTTGAATTCCCAGTTTCCGGGCGGCCTCAACATGCTCTGGGGTGTCGTCAATAAAGACGGCCTCCCCAGGCTCGACGCCTAATCGCTCAAGCGTTAGCTTGAAAGCGGCAGGGTCGGGCTTGATCATACCTTCATCCCCCGAACAGAACACCACTTCAAACAGGTCGCGCATCTCCCAATCAGCCAGCCGGCGCGTTAAATCCGGGGGTGCGTTTGAAAGAATGGCCAGTTTATAGTGGCCGCGTAGTTTCCGGATCAAATCCAGCACGGCTTCGTTGATTGCTTCATCGGCGTGATAACGGCGGCGAAAATGATTAACTTCATCAGCCGTGTTTAATCCAAGCTCGGGTCCGATCAGATGCCAAAATTCTTCTGTTGTTTTGCGGCCAAGCAGGGCATCTTGCCAGGCCTGGCTGTCAAACATGATGGAATTGATCGTATCGGGATCCAGGCCCAATTTGATTTCGTAGGACCGAAACAGGGAGAGCGGTTTCTGGGCGGTTATGACCCGCCCAAAATCAAAGATAATGGCTTTTATCATATCTATATTAACTTCTTTTCATACCATTCTAAAATCATCGATTCTTTAAATCCGACCGATTCATAAAGTCCGCGAGCTGCAGGATTTTTTTTATCGACAGTTAACTCAACCCGGCAGATATTGTTGCACCTCAAATATTTTAATCCCGCCAACAACACTTTTTTCCCGATGCCCTTGCTGCGATATTCCGGAACCACACCCATCATATGAATTAGCCCTTTGTTTTCTTGAGGGTCCGGGCCGGCTATATGGATTTTTCTGGTCCAGCAATACCCGACCGGCCTATCTCTCTTGTAAGCCATGGTGACGTCTTCAGGGGAGCAGCCGCTCAAGTTGAGACGGTAGACGATATCCTCTGTGGTATTGGGGTTAAATCCCCATGAGCCGGTAAAGCAGCGGTTTTGAAGCCCTGTCAATTTGTCTTCTTCCCCGTGCTGAAGTGTTCGCATGTTAAATTCATGCGGGTTGATATCAGGCAAATGGGTATTGTAAATGTCCAGCTTCAATTCCAGGAAGTAGCGGGAAAATCGAAAATCCAAGTCCGACATTAAGCTTTTAGCTGCCGTATTCGTTTCCGGCACATTAATCTGGGCTACTTTAACACCTGAATTTTTGGCATGCTGTAGGGCATAACGGCACAACCTGGTGGCCACACGCTCTTTTCGGTGCTGTTGATGGACCAGGCCTTCCACCAACGCGCGTCCAATTTCTAATTCCAGGAAGACGCTTATAAAGCCGATGATGCCGCCGGCTATTTCTGCAACAAATAAATCCCTTTCAGGGTAATATTTTGGAACTGCCAGCTCTTCGGCGAGATGTTGCGGTGAAAGAAGCTTCCCGGAGGGCTCACTTTTTTCTGCTTCCATTCGAAAACGGACATAGTTATCAAAATCGTTGTGCTGATAATTTCTGATCGTATATGTGTTTTTGCTCATTTTATTGAAGTCTTTTCAATACCCTATCCGCTTGCGGCGAGGTGGTTAATCGCAATTATAGAACTTAGTTCGCTTGGCTCATCCCGTCTACAGTGGAGGAATAAAGGGCACGAAGTGAAGCTTTAGCACTATAGCGGAATGACGGAATATTGGGTTTCTATTTCATCTCGCTGAAAAATATCACAATTCATAAGATAAACCAATCATGGAAAAAATAAATATTTTTGCTTCTTTCATTTCGTGTTTTGATGATTATTTATTAAAGATTAACGATACAAAACCAGTGAATGATGCTCAGGAGGTATACGATGACAATAAAGGTTGATGTATTGGTGATATCCCCGCATCCGGATGACGCGGAATACGGGGTTGCCGGCACGGTGGCACGTTGGACGCGGGAAGGCAAGAAAGTCGTCTACGTCGTGTGCACAAATGGTGACAAAGGAACCACTAACCCCGATATGAAACCGGAAGATTTGATTGAAATTCGAAAAAAAGAACAATTGGCCGCAGCTGATGTGCTGGGAGTCAGCGAGGTAATTTTTTTAGGGCTCCCGGACCAGGGTCTTGAAGAAACACCACAATTTCGCAAGCAAATTGTGCGCTTAATACGGCAATATCGGCCGAAGATCGTCGTCACCGTGGATCCCTATCGGCGCTATATTTGGCATCGAGATCATCGCATTACAGGTCAGGTGGTATTAGACGCCGTTTTCCCGTATGCCAGAGATCACCTAGCTTACCCAGACTTAATTGAGGAGGGGTTGCAGCCGCACAAGGTGAAGGAAATGTTGTTTTGGGCATCGGAGGACATCAACTATCGCTCCGATATCACCGCTACATTTGATCTTAAAGCCGAAGCCCTGCGATGTCACCGGAGCCAGATGCAAGAACGGGAGGATCCCAACTCGGACGGCTGGCTCAGGCAGCGGTGCCAAGATATCGCCAAAGATGAGAATTTTGACTTAGGAGAGGCATTTCACCACATTGAAATAACGTGGTAAAGCGTACTGAATATTGTGTTCTTAGTTAAGAACTTTTGTTTTTTTTCAAAAAAAGATATGGATATTGAAGTGGGGAATTCTATCCATCGAGAGCCTCAAGATAGATCGACGGTGCCGAACGATACATTAATAGACAGAGCAAGGCGATACCATACTTCGACATTCGAAATTCCTTGTTCGATATTCGATATTGAAATTCAACATCTCCGTTTTGCGGAACCGACTACTATTTTAAAAAACCAATTTGGTTCCGGCACGCCCAGGTTATGATGACAGCCAAACCACATCCCCACAGAGATCCGGATCATGCGGCTTAGAGGAAAAAGCCTCAAACTCCTGTTTTTCCTTTTTCAATACCGTACCATCTCCATGGCCGGGATACACCTGCGTTTCATCCGGTAATGTAAAGATCTTGTTCGACAACGATGCGACAATTTGTTTAAAGTCGTCTGAAGACCATGTTTTCCCCGGTCCCCCGGGAAAGATAGTGTCGCCGGATATTAAATAGCTACCTGTCAGAAAACATAGGCTACCCGGCGTATGGCCCGGCGTATGCAGTACTTTGAGTTGAATTTCGCCGAACGAAATTATATCGCCGTCATTTAAAAATTGTTCCGGCTTTACAGGGAAGCCACCGGCATCGTCTTCGTGAGCAGCAAGCGGAACATTTAAGGCTGATTTCAATGCAGCCAGCGCCTCGACATGATCCATGTGATTGTGGGTCATCAGGATATATTTCGGATGGGTTCCTTCAAGTCGTTTTAAAACTTTTTCGGCATCGCCGGGAGCATCTACAATTAAGCTGGCACGGGTTTTTGAGCAGATCAAAAGATAGGAATTGGTGCCGAAAGGCCCCAGACTAAGTCTCTCAATTTGGATGCTGTCATCTTTCACGATTACTGACATTTGACCCTCCTATTAAGGTAAATCGAAAACAATTGTCGGTGTGTGGCTATTAATAAAAACAAATCAATACGGTATTGTAATCATTTAAAAGTATCTCTTCCGAAGAAAGTCCTTCTAGGACTTAGGTAATATACATTGTATCTACCCTGTCCCGGCGTTTTAGAAATTCAAGTCGTTCACCCTTTTTTACGTGCATCAAAAAGTGATCCTGTTCGGAGTGTGGCTTTTTGGGCCTTACGTTTTTACGTCGCCTCTTCATGTTATGCGCCCCTTGGTCTCAACTACATTCCATTAGAGTAAGAAAAGTATGGGGTAATGAAAATATAACATTATTTATCAGTCAGCAAGACTAAACTTGTATCCAATGCAAGCTGACTGCTGCGTTGCACCGCTTGGCTAACCGCCGTGAAATTGGAGGTCTGAATTGAGTACTGATCAACACCCTGTTGCAGATACTGCGATCGCTGTTATCTGGCTGAAAGTGGGCTTAGATGTGGTGCCAACCGACACCTGGACCATATTAATTCAGTAAAATTTCACCCGAAACTATCTCTTGCAAAATCAAAAAGAGTTATAAAAAGCTGTGTTTTTAGGTTTATGCTCCCAATATTGGGGTGGGTATATCTGCTATTAAATCACAGACCAAATAAAGCATTTGATATCAAATGGATACCCAACAATGTATGCTTTAATCAAGTCATCCAAATTAAACTGACCCACCGCAATATCTTGTACAAGATCTGTTAACCGAAATTACACCAAACAGTCAAACATACTGCTAATTGTTGAATCACCGTATTTTTAAGTATTCGTATAGTAACCATACATAAATCCCATGCCCCAAAAGTCCAGGTTACGATAAGAATGGGGAACCTCAGCAGAGTGATGACTTGATCTAGAATTGGAAGGTTTTGGAACGGCTGAAGAGTAAAGTATCGTAAATAAAATCTTTACTCCGAGCCCCAAAGGATTTAAGATATCTGTAACTCCTTGATATTTGGTGTATTAGCAAGATATTTCAGGTTTAGGCTGGTAATTAGGCCTCTTTTTCTGATTGATAAGAAATTGTTTATCACCCCTTAATTTAGGCCCTGAAACATTTTCTACAGGTACTCACCTTGACTTGAGATTAAATTTATGCGAAAAAATTTGAAAAGAATAGAATGATCTGTCTACATGTCTCATTAAATCGAAGAGGCTTTGTGCCTGAATTCAAGAGAATCGGATTCATAATATCTGCGTTTTCGGGGGTAGGATGAGTGAGGAATTCGAAATGAAAAAACTAATTATAAGAAATTCATCGATCATTATGGTCTTTACGATCCTGATGGTCTTCCTTGCAGTGACCCTTCTTCCCGCTTCGGAGGAAAAAGAGATGCCGGAGGATATTGTTTTCGATGAAGAGATCTGCAAGCACAACCGCAAAGGCCCGGTCGCTTTTTCTCACCTTACTCATGCGGAAGATTACGAGTTGAGCTGCACGCAATGCCACCACGAGTATAAGGATGGAAAGAATGTGTGGGAGGAGGGTGATCCGGTCAAAAAGTGCGGAGAATGCCATGACCCGTGTGAAAGCAAGGGAAACATTAAAAAGCTATATCTTGCATTTCACAAGAACTGTAAGGGATGCCATAGAAGATTGAAAAAGGAGTGGGGGTCCACTGACGCACCATATAAGGCTTGCAAGGACTGCCACGAGTTGAAATAAGCGGATGGTAGATGAAACCCTTTGGCTGTCAGATGATTGCCAGGACAGAGAAGATAGCCGTCGTTGTTTTGATCTCATAACGACTGGGCTACACAGATTGATCCCAGCATGGCCTCCAGGCGCTTGATGGCAACCCCTAGCGTCTCACGAGTCGGTCCGCGAGGATGCCCACGGCCAGCCCAAAAAAATCAGATGCGTTCCATTTCAGGATGACACGGTAATTGTCATACACAATGAAGGTTTTGCCGTCAATACCATCAGGCGCGACCACTGATGCCATCAAATCCGGTTTTCTTGGAAGGGCGGGACCGTTAGGACGACGCACGCCCAATGCCTGCCAATCGCTAAGCCTCATCCGGGTTTTGCCGCCGACCAATCGTTGATTGAACGGTCTTGGCAGACGCACCTTCCTGCCCCAAATCTGTTTTGCCACCCACCCTGACTGAGAGAGGTAATTGGCCGCCGAGGCAAAGACATCCCCGGGGTCACCCCAAATATCAATTCGCCCGTCCCCCTGGTAATCCACAGCAAAATTGTGAAAAGAAGAAGGCATGAACTGTATCTGACCCATGGCCCCCGCCCATGATCCCTTCATTTTGGAAGCAGCTATGTGACCGTTTTCGAGAATGCGTAATGCGTGGAAAAGCTCATTACGAAAAAACCTGCTGCGACGGCCCTCGTAGGCAAGGGTGGCGGTTGCGCCGATCACAGGGAAACCGCCGGTAGAGCGCCCAAAGTCTGTTTCAATCCCCCATAACGAAACAAGGAAGCGGGACTGGACCCCATAGCACTGGCTGATTTCTGCCAGAAGCGTTTGGTGATCCCCAAATTTTTTTCGCCCTCTGACAACCCGGCTCGGGGGTATCACCCGATTCAGGTATTCAGAAAATGTCAGCCTGAATTCCGGCTGATTCCGGTCCAGTTCAATAACCCTGGGGATCGGCTTTAAGCCGTTAAATGCCTCATCCAGCGTTTCCTGAGAAATGCCTTTGGCCAACGCTTCGGTCCTGAAATCTTCCAGCCATTCCCCAAAGCGCTGAGGGTTGTCAGCCGATTGCGCAGGTGAAGTGAGCACTGACACGAACAACGATACGGTTAAGATAAATAACGAACGCCTGTTTACATAAGATCGCTTTATAGCCAAACCTCTATGCTCTTTTCCTGATGATAAGATACGAATTTCCCGACAATGTGGAATCCCTTGTGAAAAACCCGCATAGAAAAATCTTCTAATTCATCGTGAATGCAATGGTCAAGTAGAATGTTCGTCTCCCCCAGGGGTGCTTCAATTTACCCTGACGTTGCATAAAAGTTGTATTCAAACCGGTATAGATCGGATCAGCAAGGGATGGGAAGGGGCCCGGCTTTCCACAGGATTATTATCTAACCTGGAAGCCTGTGATATCTAAATCCCCAATTTGTAAGGTTTATGATTGCATTATCAAGTTTGCCGTTTTTTGCAATGCTCACAGTTGCACAATACGATAAGCAACCCTTGGCCCTACCAGTGTACTCAATTGATCTATAATTGGAAGGTTTTGAAACGCCCGAAGAATCAAGGTTTCCGGAACAATACTGAAAAAATTTCAGAGTGTTGTGTCAGAATAGGTTTCCGTTAAGCAAAGTGAGACGGTTTATATTTCTGGATACTTTCTATC
>JAUWLP010000065.1 GCA_030613575.1 Desulfobacteraceae bacterium | reverse complement strand
CCAGCGATTCAAAAAGTTTTGCGGATCCACCTGCTGCCGTCCAAAGTCGTCAACGATGAATAGGCCGTTATTTGCCTTCATCTGTAATGGCGCCTCATAGAATTTTGATATGGCATTGAAGTCGAGATCGAGAGATTTGAGCGTCATTTCTCCCCCCACCATGACGCCCGGTCTTTCTATGAGAACCCATCGCTGGTCCACACTGTCAGCACTATATTGCGGTTCAACGGCCACATGGTTGGCCTTGTCATAGATCATGATAATTTCTCCTTCAGTCAGCAGGGCATACGGCATGTAAATGCTTCCCGGCAAAATTCTACCGATGGTTTCAGCGATGGTTGTCTTACCGTTACCCGAAGGGCCGTACAAAAAGATGGCCTTGCCGGAGCTAACTGCAGGCCCAATGCTTTCCAGAAACCGTTCATTCACAACGAGATTTGAAAAGGCATCTCGAATCCTTTCCGGGTCCACAAAAATGCTTTTGATTGTCTGTATTTCCACCATGTTTCGGTAATCATCGAAAGTTACGGGCGCCGGCCCAACATATCTGGAGACCTCCAGGAGACTGGATGCACGTTTTAGACCGGCTTCGGTAAGACTTAACCGGTAGGAAAGTTTCGAGAGCTGACTGGCGCTTTTTACCTCAACCAGTTGGTCATGTCTCAGCCTGTCAATGGCCTCATCCACCACGGCTAAGGTAAGTTTTGTTCGTGCTGTCATTTCCGGAATGGAGAATTCTCCCATGTTCAAAGCATGTTTGCTTATCAGATCGACGATGAAAGAAAAGTCAAGGCCGGTTTCCTTCACAGTTTTCGGAACGGCCGGAGCACTCTTAAAAAAATCGTTTAGATCATCCTCATCTATAAACCCCAGAGCGACCATATTGTTCCCGAGTCTGCCTCCGTGAAGTCGCTGGCGTTCCAAAGCCTTTTGAAGCTGTTTTTTAGTTATCTTTTTTTTCTCAATTAACCTTTCACCAAACAAAAGCCCGCTCATAAGAACTCTCCCTTATTTCTGAGTCTGTTGATTAATGGTCTTTTCGCCCAATCTCTGCGTTATGCTCAAAAAATAATACTCGGAATATCAAATATATGCCTGTGGTTATTTTTTTCGCATGCCTTGATCTTGAACGAAAATCCTCATTAATCAACAGACTTATCAATCCTCATTTTGTTTCGACTCCTTGCTTTTGGCAGGATCAAGGCTTTCGATTTTTTTAAGTATATTATGGACGTTTTTCATAATTTCATCAATTTCAGCTTTCAACTTTTTGTCATCGGGATCATTCATATAGATTTCTCCAAAAAAAGACCTTAAAACTTACGCTCTATCTTATATCGGTATGCTAAAACGGATATGTATGTCAAGATGATTGATGAAAAAATTATTTATACTACTGTCGGAAGTAATCCTTCGGCTATATCGAAATGTTTGCCAATATCCCTTCGAAAATCCAACCGGTTCCCTTCTGGATTTTCACGGGGAATCACTTTGATTTTACCATTTTCAAAGGCTGCCAATATTTTCTGGCGAAGACGTTTTGCTGCTTTTGCTCTACTTTCTCCAGATTTAACGGTTGCATTAACATTACAATATACCACCCGGCTGCCGTCTGATTTAAAAATCCCTTCTTCAACTGAATATGTCATGGCAGATGGTATAACCTGTATCTTTTTTTTCTTCAGGTAGCCAAAGTCGATATCGACCAACTCTCCTTTGGTGCAGGACCAAGGATACCCTTTTTGGCCTTTAGGGCCGCCGGAACCGGTAACCAGAGCTACGCAGATGGAAATTTGATCGGATCGTACTTCCGGGGTTACCTCGTCTAGATTTCCTTCAATTGTAGCTTTAATTAACGCTCCTAGGTTCCTTGTTCTGCGAATAATCGGCTGCCATTCAGGTTCCGGAGGACGAATATTGATTTCACAGACTCGAATTCTTGTTGGCGCCATATTACCGTTAAAGGATAAAAAGCAGCCAGGATACAACATACAAGGCCGCAGCATATTTTTTTGTTTTAATGCATTTATCAAAGGTTGAAAAATATCTTTTGCTGCCATTTGGATTAACTGAGACGTTTCCATAGGATGGGGCGAGATACTACCCATACCGCCGGTAATCGGATTATTCTTACTTGCTTGTCCGGGAAATCGTTCCGGATAGTCCATTGAAGTGGGAAGAATTTGAAAACTTCCGTTTTTATCAACAAAAATAATAAAAGAAATTTCGACTCCTGACATTCTAGATTCTATCAAGAGCGGCCATTCTGATTTTTTCCCGAACAGTTGCTTATAGTTTTTACCGTAGTTTTTTATCAAGGTATCATATACTTCTTTTATTTCCCAGGAATTTAAGATTATATGGGAGCCTTTTCCTCCGGCACTATAGGGATACTTAAGTACCGCCCCGCCGTATTGGTCTATTAAAACCAAGCATTTTGTTAAAACCTCCTCATAATTTCTGGCATCCACAGCATACCACTTATCGGCCACAGGAATATTATACTCATGACAAAGATGCTTACAGGCTATTTTATCGCCTTCAATGAATGAGCCTTTTCTATTTAATCCAATAATATAATCTATAAGACCGACTTCCTCCAATATATCTACCAGACCATCAAGTAATAAATCTTCAGGCATCGGAACAACACAATCAATGGAGCCGTTTTTAAGGGCGTCAATAATAGCAGAGGCATATGCCTTTTTGGAATTATCTGTTGTGGGAATAAATTTCACCGGCCATTGCATTGACTTCGCAAATGGAGGCATGGCCGGCATTCCTCTAATCACCACTCCCTGAAAATCATCCTGATAGTTCTCACTTGTTGCCGTTGAAGTAACCACAGCACTTAGAAGTGTCCTTCCATCGGTTCCGGCAAATCCTATTTTATAACTCACAATCACTCCTTTTATTTGCAGACCTTGTTAAGCAGTTAATTAGTTGAGCGCTTAAGTGGTTGTTGTTATTATTATGATGAATGAACTTTTTACGAATTCATTATGTTTATATCAGGTCACTTTTCAATAGCGTCAGGCACGAGTTTTCCAGGGCATAAACGCCAGTTGCACAATGATCTGAATTAAGCTATGACGGTCTCGTAAAAAGTCCAACTTCTGCGTTGTGCCGCATTTCGTAATCATTCAACGTACGAAAAGTACGCCTCATGATTACAAAATTTGCACGCCTTGAATTTGAACTTTTTACGAAACCGTCTAAATCGGACTTTTTACGAGTTCATCAAGCTATAGCGGTTTAAAAAAAGTGCTTTATTGGAAAGACATGAAGAAAAAAACGTCTTCAGAATAAGTTATGACCTGAATTTTTTCAGGTATGAAATTCCCATAACAAATTTGGAGCCGACGGGCGGATTCGAACCGCCTGCCTGCTGATTACGAATCAGCTGCTCTACCAATTGAGCTACGTCGGCACAGTAGAAAGACAACTACTTTATTTATGAATCAAAATCAAGAAAAAATATCACATAGACACTTGATTGATATAATTCCCGGCAGGGATTATCGCGTTGATTGTATGGGACTGTCCGGATCTGAGCAGGCATATTTTGTGTCCAGTTTATACATGGCATATAGAGCGTCTGTTGTCGTGATAGTTCCTTCAACAAAAGATGCAGAGAGGTATTTGGAAGACCTGAGATTTTTTTCAGGAAAAAACCATCCTTCCCCGGTTTATTTTCCTCCTTATAATATTTTACCTTTTCAGCATCTTTCCTACCACAACGAAACAGCAGCCAAGCGGATCAGATCGCTTTACCGTCTGATAGTGGGTGATGCCCCGCAAATTATAGTTACAACAGCAGTCGCTTTGTTGCAAAGGATCATCCCAAAACAGGAAATATGTAATTATGCCGAACTTATTATGGTAGGAGAAGAGATCGATCGGGATCTATTGGTTGAGAAACTGATTTCAGGCGGTTATGTTCGATCAACAATTGCTGAGGAACCAGGAGATTTTTGTGTAAGGGGCGGTATTATAGACGTTTTTTCACCACTTTATTCAAATCCGCTTAGAATCGAATTGTTCGGAGATATTGTGGAATCTCTGAGGTTTTTCTCAGCCGCAAACCAGAGGACAATTGAAAATATTCAGGAAGCAGTTATACTACCGGCCCGAGAGGCTATTTTAAAGATGGAATGTATTGATCAGATCATAGGACGGGTAAGGGAGCAGGCATCCAGGTTTGATCTTCCTGTAACAAAGGCCAGAAGCCTGATTGATCACATCAAGAATGAGCGTGTGTTTCCTGGGATTGAAAGTCTGATTCCACTAATTTATCCTGATCTTGACACTTTCTTTGATTATATACCGGGCGATGCACTTTTTATTCTGATAGAACCGGCTGAACTGGAAAAGGCTGCTGATCAATCACAACAGCAGCTATCAAATTGTTTTGTTTCCGCGTGCAATGATGCCAGACTATGTGTTGAACCCGATAGACTTTATCTAAAATGGTCAGAGGCAAAAGAAGTCTTTAAGCATAAAAAGCTGATGACGGTTAAAAGGCTTTCCGTGTCAAAAAGTTTTCTTGGGAGCGGGCAGGACTCCCGGAAATTTAATTTTACCGTTAAAGACAACATGGATATCAGCCTGGAACTTAAGCGCCGCAGAGAAAAGACTCTTTTTTTGCCGCTTGCAAACTGGATCAATGATCAAAAACAATCCGGATGTGCCACACTTCTCGTTTGTAAAGCCAGAGCTCAGGCCGACAGACTGAAATCACTTTTGGTTCCATACGGTATCCATCTCAGGTTTATTGACTGTTTCCCTGATTTAAAACGAGGCGAAAACCAGGCATATGTGTGTATCGGCCAGGTTTCTTCAGGTTTTGTGTGGCCTGCTGAATCTTTGGCTATCATTACAGATTATGAAATATTTGGGTCAAAACATCGCCCTAGAAGAAAACAGATGCAAAAGGTTCAAACTGAGCTCCTTGCATTCGAAGATTTGAAAAAGGGTGACCTTGTCGTTCACGTTGAACACGGAATAGGGCAGTATAACGGTCTGGTAAAACTGAGACTGAACGGGTCGAGCAATGATTTTCTTTTGATTGTTTATAAAGATGATGACAAGCTCTACCTGCCTGTAGATCGCATGAGCATGGTTCAAAAATACATAGGGGTGGATGGCATCGAACCTGTTCTTGATAAAATGGGCGGCAAATCATGGGATCGGATCAAAGCCAGGGTAAAAAAATCGGCGGCGAAGATCGCCGGAGAACTCTTGAAACTTTACGCCGAGCGCAAGATTGAGCATGGTTATGCTTTCAGGGAAGTAGACACTGATTTTTTTGATTTTGAAGCCGGTTTTCCTTACGAAGAGACATCAGACCAGCTTGACGCCATCCAAGACGTTTTCAATGATATGAAAGCATCCATTCCAATGGACAGACTGGTGTGTGGTGATGTGGGATATGGTAAGACTGAGGTTGCCCTGCGCGCGTCGCTTATGGCCGTCAGTGACGGCAAACAGGTTGCCGTACTTGTGCCGACCACGGTGCTTGCAGAACAACATTTTGCAACGTTTTCCGGCCGTTTTGAGCGTTATGCGGTTAATGTTGCGTGTTTGAATAGATTTCGTTCTATACGGGAGCAGCGTAAGATTATAGGTGATCTTAAAGCAGGAAAGATAGATATTGTCATTGGAACTCACAGGCTGCTTCAGAAAGATGTGGCATTTAAAGACCTGGGACTTCTTGTGCTTGATGAAGAGCAGCGTTTCGGCGTCAAACATAAGCAGAAGCTGAAAAAAAAAAGAAGCACAATAGATGTTCTTGCCTTAACAGCTACTCCGATCCCAAGAACACTCCACATGTCTTTGATGGGGATACGTGACATCAGTGTAATTTCAACTCCGCCTGAGCATCGCAAATCTATTGTCACATATATTTCTGAAATAGATGATGCCGTTATTTCAGAAGCCACACTAAATGAGTTGAACAGAAACGGCCAGATATTTTTTGTTCATAACAACATTCACAGCATATGGGCCATGGCAAAACATTTGCAGGAACTGGTGCCCGGGGTCAGGCTTGATGTAGCCCACGGTCGTCTGGATGATGATGTGCTGGAGCAGGTAATGCTTCGTTTCATGAACAAAGAGATAGATTTATTGGTGTGTACCTCTATTATAGAGTCAGGTCTTGATATCTCTTCAGCCAACACAATATTAATCAATCGGGCGGATAGATTCGGACTGGCTCAAATTTATCAATTACGGGGTCGTGTGGGACGGCTTGATGAACAGGCCTATGCCTATCTTTTTATACCCAACGAAAGCACATTGAATAAAGATGCCAGAAAGCGCCTGAAGGTGTTGATGGAGCACAGTGATCTTGGCTCCGGCTTTCAAATTGCAATGAGTGATTTGCAAATCAGAGGAGGAGGGACAATTCTGGGAGCTTCCCAGTCCGGTCATATTGCCGCAGTCGGTTATGATATGTTTCTCAAACTGATGGAGAACTCAATGGCAGAGTTGAAAGGGGAAAAGATTCAAGAACGTCTGGAACCGAAAATTAACATTGCTCTGCCTGCTTCAATACCCGAATCATATATACAGGATATCGACCAGCGTCTTTCAGCATACCGTCGTCTGACCAAGATAACAGAAGTAGATGAGATTGCTGATTTTAAAATAGAGCTGGTGGATCGCTTCGGTGCTTTGCCGGTTGAGGCTTCAAATCTACTTTTAAAAATCATGCTCAGGGTATTGGCCATAAAGGCGGGCGTGAAACGGTTTGATCTGAGAGGATCGCAGCTTTCCCTTTATTTTTCGGAAGCTCACCAAAAAAATCCCGCGGGAATTATCGATATTATTATTTCTGAAGGCAAGCGATTTGAGTTTACCAGGGACCATGTGCTAAAAACCGAACTTTCAAAAAGAAATATAGCCGGTCTGTTGACTGAAACTAAAAATATCTTGAAAGAGATCATCCAACATGTTAACAATTAAAAGTTTAGGTGACTTTGGTGTTAAAACACACAGTTGTTCGATGATAAAATATTTTAACAAATTTATGGTTCTAATCGGTTTTCTATCGATCGTTTACCCTTTGGCCGGGTGTGCTGATTCTGAATCTAAACACCGGGATGAATATTTTATCAGGGTAGGAGACAGTGTTATAACAGTTCTTGATTTCAACAGAGCTTTTGAAATTGCCAAAGCCTCTTATTCACATAGTGCAATGCAGCAACCTGCCGCTGCCAGAGAAGCTAAATTGAGGCTTGTTAAACAGATGACCGAGGAGATGATTCTACGGGAAAGGGCCAAAGATATCGGCATTAAGATTGCTGATGAAGAAGTTAAAAAAGCTGTTGAAGATATAAAACGGGATTATCCCGAAAATGTATTCGATCAGATATTACTCGAGTATGCCGTGCCTTACCAGTTATGGGAAAAGGGATTAGAGACCCGTTTGCTCATGGAGAAGGTTGTTGCCAAAGAGTTGGGTGATCAGATTGTAGTGACACCTGATGATGTGTCGAAGTATTATGAAGCGCATCACGAAAACGATGAGTTGACACCGGATATGAAAGAGGTGCCGGAAGATATAAAAGAAACCATAATAAAAAATTTACGCAGGAAAAGGATTGAAGAAGCTTATAAACCCTGGATAAAAAAACTTCAAAAAAAATATATCATTGAAATAAATAAAGCACAGTGGGAGAAAATCACCGTTTCGCAAACTGTACGATAAAACTCGGGTTGGAAGGAAGGGTGGATGTTTAAAGGCATGGTAAAATATGTAGTATATTGCATAATACACTCTTTTTGTTTTTGTATGTTCGGTTTTCCCTTGGTTGCTAAAGCGGAAAGTGCAGAAGTTATTGACCGAATTGTAGCGGTAGTTAATGACGACATTATTACACTTTTCGAACTGAACCGATCGTTTAAGCCATATGCAGAAAGAATCCGAGCACTGGGTTATTCAACTGAAAAAGAGCGTAAGGTGCTCTTCAAGGTGCGTGAGGATATGCTCAACCAGCTTATCGAACAGAAAATTAAAGATCAGGAGATAAAACGCTTTAGAATTAAGATAAGTGAAAAAGACATAGATCAAACCATTGAGCGGATTAAAGAAGCGAATTTTTATACGGATGAAGATCTAAGAGCAGCATTGGTCAGGGATGAATTATCAATGGAGGAGTATCGTGAGCGGATAAAGGAACAGATACTCAGGACAAGACTCGTTAACATTAAAGTAAAATCCAAGATTGTGATTACAAAAGAGGACATAAAATCTTATTATGAAAACCACCAAGACAAATATGGTGGGAAGAAAAAATATCATCTTTACAACATAATTATAAAAGTTCCTTCATTTGCCGATGAAAAGGAAAAGCTTAAGATTAAGGCGAGAATGGATTCAATTCTGAAAGAATTAAACGAGGGAAAATCTTTTGAAACCATGGCCAAGAACTATTCTAAATCATCTCTGGACGCTGAGGGCGGTAATTTGGGTTTGTTCGGGCTTGATGAGCTTTCTCCACAGTTGCGAAATATCATAAAAGAGATGAAGGCAGGTGAGTTTACCCCTGTACTCGATACAGATCAGGGATTTCAGATTTTTCTTGTTAAGGAAATTGTTCAAACTTCGGGAAAGCCTCTGGAAGATGTGTCACCTGAGATTGAAGGAATACTTTTTAATGAAATTGTTGAAAAAAAATATCAGTCATGGCTTGAGGATCTACGTAAACAGTCTGTTATAAAAATTATCAAATAGTTCCATATTATCATATGCAAAGTGACCGCAGTAAAATACTTATCGATAGCATCAAGAGATTGCTGAGACGGAATGCTTTAACCCATCTTAGAAAGATTGTTAACAAGACACATGCGGCAGATTTGTCTCTGGTGTTCCATTCTTTGTCGCTTCCCAACCAGCATAAGCTCTTTGAAATGATAGAGGAGACCGAGCAAAAGGGTATACTCTTCAGTGAACTGGATGAAGATACCTTTCTTGCACTTATTGAAGGCATTGAACTTGATGATGTGGTAGAGATTTTCGAACAAATGCCCACCGATGATGTGGCCGACCTGTTAGGACGACTGCCCGAGGAACGGTCTGACGCCATTATAGAAAGGATGAAAAAAGAGAGTTCCGAAGAGGTTGAAGGTCTGCTTCACTATGGTGATGATACTGCCGGCGGCATCATGGTTCCTGATTTTATTGCCTTGCGAGAAAATACAACTGCCAGGGAAGCCATCGAGTCGCTTCAGAAAGAACATCTGGATGTGGAGATGCCGTTTTATCTTTATGTGGTTGATTCAAATGGCAAATTAATAGGCGTTAGTTCTTTGAGGCAATTGGTGGTGGTTTCTCCCGAGACGCCGATAAAAGATTTTATGACAACAGACGTTTTTACAGTCAAGACCGATACGGACCAGGAAGAGGTGGCAAAAATAGTTGCCCGTTATGATATTCTTGCGGTACCGGTAGTAGAAGACACAAACCAGTTAGTGGGTATTGTCACGGTAGATGATGTTATTGATATCATCAGAGAAGAGGCTACGGAAGATATTTTAAAAATGGCTGGTGTGGGCGGCGAAGAGTTTATCGAAACACAGTCTGTTTTTAGAAGCACAAGGATTCGGCTGCCTTGGCTTTTTGCAAGCTGTATCGGCGGCATCGTTGCATTTTTTATTATAGGCCACTTTGAAGGAAGTTTAATAAAGCTTGCATATCTTGCGGCCTTTATTCCGGTCATCATGGGCATGGGCGGCAATATCGGCACCCAGACTTCCACCATTGTGGTGCGGGGTCTTGCAACCGGGCGCCTTAACATTAGAGATACCTGGTCAGTAGTCTTCAAGGAGCTTACCATCGGTTTTATACTGGGTGTGGTTTATGGGTTTTTGGTTGGTTTGGTGGCCCAGCTTCGATACAGTACGTTTCAAGTTGCCATATCCGTCGGACTCGCCGTGATCAGTTCCATGTCCGTTGCTGCCCTGGTAGGTTCTTTAGTGCCAATGGGATTTGCAAGGATAAATGTCGATCCTGCCGTGGCAACCGGTCCCTTTGTAACCACAGCCATAGATATTGTCAGCGTTTATTTCTATTTTAAAATCGCTACAACACTTCTTGGTATATGAAAAGATGTCAAGCTTTTCAACGCCTGCCATCATGCTTCGCCGGATCGAATTTGGAGACTATGACCTAATTGTTACGTTTTTTACTTTAAATAAAGGTAAAATTTCAGTAATTGCAAAGTCCGCCAAAAAAAGCACAAAACGATTTGCAGGCATACTTGAGCTCTTTTCAGTACTGGACGTGGTATGCAGTATCGGTCGAGGCAAAGGGCTACATGTTCTTCAGGAAGCGATATTAAAACATCCTTTTTCCAACATCAGATCCAAGATAATAAAAACAGCTTATGCCAGCTACTGGGCTGAATTGATTAATCAATGGATGGAAAAAGGTCAAAAACAGGTCCAGCTTTTCCACCTGTTTCGGCATGTTCTGAGAGAACTCGATCTGGACAATACACCCGAAGCGGCACTTTCCATCCTGTTTCAGATAAGATTTCTGACAATAGCCGGCCTGGGTCCAAATTTAAAACGGTGCGGCATCTGCCAGGCTGAAATGGAGAAGATGAAAGAAACCAGGATAAAATTTGATCTTTCAAAGGGAGGGATTATATGTGACGGGTGTGCTTCCGGAGTCTTACAGAAGATATTTCTTTCAAAGGGAACCATTAAACATCTTTTGTGGATCCAAAGGGGGGACTTAACAAGGGCCGTTCGAATCAGATTTGCTTCCCAGGCTTTAATGGAAAGTCTGGAGTTTTTAGAGGCATTTGTGCCTTATCATTTAGGGAAAGAACCCCGCAGCTTGAAATTTTTACGGCAGATAAGGGAATGATCAGAAGGCAGAGGACAGAAATCAGAGGACAGAGGGCAAAATTAAAAGACAGAATTGAAATGCAGGACCTATCACGCAACACGCAACGTGCAACACACACCTTTAAAAGCATCATTGAATCGCATCAAATTGAGATATCAGCCCCTTGCAGAATCGATATGGGCGGGACGCTGGATATCAGCACGTTTTATTATCCGCTCATGTATCTTTCCCCGTGTACTGTCAACATGGCAATCGATTTGAGAACCCGGGTACGACTTCATCCCTACGAAAAAGGTATGGTAAAAATTTCTTCAAAAGGTTTTATCAGTGCAGAATATCATCTCGATGAAGCTCCTTTTGATCATCCGCTGGGTCTAATGTTTGCAATTGCAGCTTATTTCAGGGCCGAAGGTGTGCATATTGATATCAACTCTTCATCACCACCACGCAGTGCTTTAGGGGGATCATCCGCAGCGGCAGTGGCGCTTGTCGGGGCCTTTTCATGTATTTTTGAACAAATGGGTGTAAAACCGCTTTCCAGGCTTCAGATTGCACTGCTTGCCCAGGCCTTAGAAGCAAGCGTGGCCGGCGTTCCGTGCGGACTTCAGGATCAGCTTGCAGCTGTATATGGCGGTGTTAATGCATGGTACTGGCAAGAAGGTACTAAAAAGCCATATTTTAGAAAAAAGGTCATTGTGAGGAAAAAATCCTTTAATAACCTTAAACATCACCTGCTGTTGGCGTACTGCGGTGTGCCACACGAGTCAAAAGATATTAACAAAAAGTGGGTTCGGCAGTTTCTTGTAGGAAAAAATCGTGAACTTTGGGCTGAAATTGTTGCATGCACACAAAAGTTTGCTGAAGCTTTACACGCACTAAATTTTAAAGATGCTTCGGTCTTAATGAACAGGGAAGTGGCCATCAGGAGAAAGATGACCCCGGAGGTTTTTGATGATGTTGGAGAAGAATTTGTAGATTCTGCCGTGAAAAACAACTGTGGTGCGCGATTCACGGGTGCCGGGGGGGGAGGCTGTATTTGGGCACTGGGTGAAATCGAAGATATTGACAATTTAAAGGAGATATGGGAAAAAGTTCTTTCAAGTAGAAAGGACGCCTGTCTGTTAGATGTAACGATAGATTCAGAAGGGTTATTGTTCAAGATTCATAAATAAAACAAGTTAATGAGGGGAAAGAAATGAATTTTCAGGATGTTATTATGTCGTTAGAGAAGTTCTGGGCTAAAAAAGGGTGTGTTGTGGCCCAACCTTATGATATTGAAGTTGGTGCCGGAACATTTCATCCAGCCACTCTGCTAAGGGCGCTTGGTCCTGAGCCATGGAATGTCGCTTATGTCCAGCCTTCCCGGCGGCCTACAGACGGTCGCTACGGTGAGAACCCGAATAGATTGCAGCATTACTACCAGTATCAGGTAATACTGAAGCCTTCTCCTTATGATGTGCAGCAGCAGTATTTGCATAGCCTTAAGGTGCTTGGGATCGATCCACTTGAACATGATATAAGGTTTGTGGAAGACGACTGGGAATCCCCAACACTCGGGGCGTCCGGCCTTGGGTGGGAAGTCTGGCTGGACGGTATGGAAATTACCCAGTTTACCTATTTTCAGGTGTGCGGCAGTGTTGAATTGTTTCCCATATCTGTGGAGCTCACTTACGGATTGGAGCGTATTGCCATGTATCTGCAAGGCGTTGACAACGTTTATGATCTGAAATGGAACAATGATGTTACCTATGGACATGTACATTATCAGCAGGAAGTGGAGCAGTCAACCTATAATTTTGAGAAGGCAGATGTGGGAATGCTGGTCGAGCTTTTTGATAAGTACGAGGCCGAAGCCGACCGAATAATTAAGGAAAAATTGATTCTTCCTTCTTATGAATACTGTCTGAAATGTTCACATACATTTAACCTTCTGGACGCTCGCGGTGCCATCAGCGTTATGGAGAGGACCAGTTATATCGGACGCATAAGAAACCTTGCCAGAGCCTGTGCAGAAGGATATCTGGAGCAAAGAAAAGAGATGGGATATCCTCTGCTGAAAAAGGAGAAATGATATTAAAGGCGGTTTTGTTTATAAGATGATGTTTAATGGTTGATATAAGATTAATGGTGCATGACTTATGAATGCTCTAATTTAACGTCTCGGAAATTCTACAACTTTTTGAAAATACAGGTTTATTAATGGCAACTTATTTATGCCATCAGAATGGAAGAATGGAATGTTGGAATATTGGGAGTAAGGGCGGAAATAAACCATTTTAATTGTAAAAAACTCCTTCAAACCCATTATTCCATTACTCCATCATTCCATTATTCCAATTGTGAGCGAAGCGAACTAACTTATTCCAACTTGAATTTCTTTTTAAGAAAAAGATTTATGCATACATCCACAACTTTTGGATCATATAAAATTCCTTTTCCTTTCAATATTTCCTGGAGAGCCTTATCGATTCCATGGGCCGGACGGTAGGGTCGATGAGATGACATGGCTTCAACCACATCTGCTACGGCCAGGATCCTGGCTTCTTCTAAAATATCTTCAGCGAAAAGTCCGAACGGATATCCCGAACCATCCATTCTTTCATGATGCTGTAATATGGTTTGAGCAATTGGCCACGAAAATTTAATCCCTTTTAATATATCATATCCAATATTAGGGTGAATTTTAATAATGGCCAATTCAGGCTCCGACAATCGCCCGGGTCGGCTGAGGATCGCCGCCGGAACATGTATTTTACCCAGATCATGAATAGCAGCC
>JAUWLP010000163.1 GCA_030613575.1 Desulfobacteraceae bacterium | reverse complement strand
TCAAGTTAGTTCGCTTCGCTCACAATTGGAATGATGGAATTATGGAGTAATGGAATGATGGGTTTGAAGGAGTTTTTTACAATTAAAATGGTTTATTTCCGCCTAACTCCCAATATTCCAATATTCTAACATTCCATTCTTCCATTCTGATGGCATAAACCAGGAGCTATTAAAAGATCTTTAATTTCAACCAATTGTAGAATTTCCGAGACGTTTAATTATAATTGTTCGCGCTGAAAGCGCGTTCCTCAACTTTAGCTCACTTTAGGCACTTCTAACTTCAAACTTTTAGAATTCAACTTATACGGGATAGTTGTCTTGATAAAAATACGTAATCGAATTTACGAATTAGAGCACTTAGGACTAAAAGGTTACTGAAATGAAAATTGAACGTGAAAAGATCGATTTTGATGTGTTGTTTGTCGGAGGCGGCCCTGCGAGTCTGGCAGGCGCCATTAAGTTGATGCAGATCGCTAGAAAGAAAAACATGAACCTTGAAGTTGCACTCATCGAAAAGGGAACGGAAATCGGATCACATGCGTTGAGCGGCGCGGTCCTGAACCCTGTCGCCTTAAGGGAACTGGTCCCCGACTTCCTGGAAAAACAGTGCCCCATAGAAGGGACTGTAACGGAAGACGAATTTTATTTCTTAACCCCCAAAAGACAGTATCGAATTCCGATTATTCCCCGATACATGCATAACAAAGGCTTTTTTATTATCAGCCTTTCAAAGTTTACACGGTGGCTTGGCAATATTGCCGAAGACCTTGGCATAAACATTTTCCCTGGTTTTGCAGGTAAAGAAGTTCTTTATGCAAAAGATCACAAAACGATAACCGGAGTACGTACCGGCGATAAAGGTCTTGGAAAAGACGGAAAGCCAAAAAGTAATTTTGAGCCCGGCATAGATTTACTGGCAAAGGTTACGGTATTCGGCGAAGGAGCAAGGGGAAACCTGATACAGGATATTGCTCAAAAACTGAACCTCTTTTCCGGAAAAATGCCCCAGGTGTTTGAAACCGGAATCAAAGAAGTTATCCAGCTTCCTGAAGATAATTATTTTACCCCCGGTCGAGGGAACGAAATTCATACCTTTGGATATCCCCTTGGCTCGAACCCGCCGGGCGGCGGCTTTATTTACGAAATTAAAGACAACAAGGTCGCCCTGGGATTTCTCGCAGGGCTCTGCTATGAAGACGCCAGGCTCGATATTTATGACGAATTCATAAAATTCAAACAGCACCCATTTGTAGCCGGCATACTCAAGGACGGCAAGGTCCTGGAACAGGGTGCCCGAACGGTTTCAACCGGAGGCTATTTTACAATCCCCGAACTTGCCGTTGACGGTGGTGTATTTGTCGGCGGCAGCACGGCAATGCAGAATACTCCCGGCCTGAAGGGTATTCATTTATCCATGAAATCGGGCATGCTGGCAGCAGAGGCCATCATAAATGCTTTTGAGAAGAACAATTTCACTCGGGAAACTCTTAGCGACTACCATGATCTGTTTGAAAAAAGCTGGGCAAAAAAAGAAATTTTCGAGGTTAGAAATTTTTCACAGGCCCTTTCAAAAAAAGGCCTGATTAAGTTTATCCATCTTGGAGCTCAGTATGTCACAAAGGGACGGGGCATGTATGATAACATGCCGATAGAACAAGATTACAAAACATTAAAGCCTGAA
The DNA here is from genome assembly GCA_030613575.1 of Desulfobacteraceae bacterium. Taxonomy (GTDB): domain Bacteria; phylum Desulfobacterota; class Desulfobacteria; order Desulfobacterales; family UBA11574; genus S5133MH16. Next base: position 4,144 of record JAUWLP010000163.1, on the reverse strand, counting down.
AAGTACCGCGATGACAATATTCGAACGATCCCCGAAAAAAAGAGATTGGACGGCGTCTTGTATGTTGATAAACTTACCGGGGTATATCTGTCCAAAACCATGCACCGGGAGGATCAACCCAGCCACATTATCATCCATGATCGTGACCTGTGCGTTACGGAATGTTTTAAGACCTACCGGTGCCCCTGCACCAGATTTTGTCCGGGTGACGTATATGAAATCGAGACAGATCAAAACACATCACTGCGCCGGCTCAAACTGAACCCGTCAAATTGTCTTCACTGCAAAACTTGCGATATTAAGGATCCATACCGGAATATAACATGGACGTGCCCGGAAGGCGGGGAAGGTCCGGGATATACTGTGTTATAATCTTCCTTTCCTTAAAATAGCGACCAGAAGCCATATCCCCATGATTGCAGCTGCCAGAAACCCGACAATCCCCAAAAGGGATATGTCGTAAAAAAGGGGGGGCACTTTGGACATAACAATAAGAGCCGACCCGATAATTAAGGCAGCGATTATGATGGAAAAGGATATCCTGTTGCTTATCTGGTCATACGTAGAAAGCATTTTATCCAAACCTTTGTATTCAAGGTTAAGAGAAAGTTTCTGCTGTTTGATCAACCGGGTGATGGATAGTATATCCTTGGGGAAATTCTGCACAAATTGAAACAATTCTATTGCAAGTCTGAAGATATCATCTGTAATCCTCCGGGGAGACAGTCTGGCAAGTTTTATCTCTTTAATAAACGGTGCCGCCTGCTTTATCATATCAAAGTCCGGATCGAGCATGAAACCCACGCCTTCTATGGCGCTGAAAGCCTTTAGCATGAGAAAGATATCAGGCGGGATTCTGAGGCGATGCTGGAAAGTCAGTTCAAGAAGATCATTCAGCAGTTTACCGATTTTAATATCTTTTAAAGGTTTATAAAGATGCCGACCCATAAAGTCGGCAACATCCTTTTCAAGCAAACGAATATCGGGATCTTCATCCCAACAGGTTAATTTCAAAAGAACCTGCGTTGCCCGAGATTCATTCCGGCTCACAACACTTTCGGCCAGATCGACAAAGTCTTCTCTGGTGCGCCGGTCAACAGATCCTGTCATACCAAAGTCGAGCAGACAGATCACATTGTCGGGAAGTACAAAAATATTGCCGGGATGCGGGTCGGCATGAAAAAAGCCATGTTTTATTATCTGCTTTAAAACAACATCTGCTCCACGAACGGTAATTAATTTTCTGTCAAGTCCCGCTTTTTCCAGCCGATCGATTTCAGAAACTTTGATTCCTTCCACAAGCTCAGTCGTCAGTATTGATTCAGTGGTTGTATCCCGAAAAACTTTTGGCACATAGATGGTAAGATCATTTAAAAAATTACGTGCAATCCGTTCCATACTTGTTGCTTCAATGGTATAATCTATTTCCCTTTCAAGAGTTCTGGCAAATTCCTCAACAATTTTAACAGGCTGGTGCAGGGACATCTCTTCGATATGACGTTCCATAAGCGTTGCCAGATGTAGCATAATTTCAAGGTCGACTTCTATGATCTTTTTAATGCCGGGGCGCTGAACCTTAACCGCCACCTCTTCGCCGTCTTTTAATGTTGCTCTATATACCTGCCCTATGGAGGCTGACGCAAGGGGAGTTTTTTCAAAAAAATCAAAAATATCTTCCGGTGGAGCCCCCAGTTCTGATTCAATAATCTTTCTTACTTCACTGAAAGGGCTGGACGGCACATTATCCTGAAGTTTTGACAATTCTTTTATGAAATCGACCGGCACAAGATCGGGACGGGTGGAGAGGATCTGTCCAAGTTTTATATAAGTAGGGCCCAGCTCTTCACAAGCCATTCTTACTCTTTCCGCTCTGGAAAGCTTTTCAAGACGGCTGCGCCGATTTTTTGAAATCAGCTGAAGACCGATTTCAATGTACTGCTCTATTCTTAAAAGTTCTATCAGATCTCCAAAGCCATACTTAAAAAAAACAGCCAAGATCTGACGATAACGGGCAAGATGGCGGTATGTTCGGCCGACTACGCCTATTTTTTTTATACTAAGCATTGATTACGAATGTTTTTATTTTGCCCTGAAAAACCTGGTCCTTTGGGCCAGGTCAGAGTTCTCCGGCTCTGCCTGAAGAATCGCTGCAAGAGTTTGAAGTGAACTAAAGTTTAAAGTGAGCTAAAGTTAAGGAATTCTGCCAATTATATAAAATCAGCGGAGCGAAGCGACACCATAACTTTAGGCACTTTAGATCACTTTAGGCACTTTTAACTTGTACGACTTTAAGTAAAACAGCCCCTTTCAGGGGCAAACCAAAGCCTGGTCCTTTGGGCCAGGATTCTTTACATTTATGAAAGGACATTTTACTTGGATGTGTCCGTGCTTTCGCTAATCGCTTTTTTTAGTTCTCTTATCTCCTTTTTCAATCCCTTCAATTCGTCTCCGGTTACAACATCCGCTTTTTTCATAAAATCTTTAACGGTCTGTTGTACCCTGTCTTCAAGTTTCTTTTGAGTTTCTTCATACCTTTTTTGAAGATCTTTCTGAAGCTCTTCAAGAAATTTCATCCCTTCTTTTTCAGACATGTTGCCTTTAGTTACAAGCTCTTTGGCCAGATCTTCGACCTCATCCTTTGCGATTAGAGCAAGGCCGATACCGGTTAACATGGATTTTTTGATTATATTCAGCATGAAAAGCCTCCCTTTAGTTAATTTACTTCGCTCACAACTGGAATAATGGAAAAATGGAATGATGGAATAATGAGTTCTAGTAATTGGGAAAATGCCTGCCTTTGTGTATCTGCACGCAAAAAGGTATTATTGCAAAATTACTTTTAAAAAAGAATTAATTAAATAACATCCTTTCAAAATCAACATTCCAATATTCCAACATTCCAATATTCCATTTCCAAGTTAAATATTTAAGCCTTAAAACCCCTTTGTTTTCAGTGGATTGAAGAATTCCCGAAACGTTTGACTCGCTCCTACTTCAACTTTCCGATAACAGCACTTGCAATGGTGTTTTTCTGAATCTCCTTTGTACCCTCATAAATCTCGGTAATCTTGGCATCGCGGTAAAAGCGCTCCACTTCATACTCTGCCATGTATCCATACCCTCCCAGAAGCTGGATGGCTTCGTCCGCAACTTCCACGGCAGTCCGGGCCGCATACATCTTGGCCATGGACGTCAGCTTGGGATCGATGCGGCCCTGGTCAAAGTTCCAGGCAGCCTTGTAAGTAATAAGCCTTGCAAGCTCAATTTTCGTGGCCATATCGGCCAGCTTGTGCTGTGTTACCTGGAATTGAGCGATTTTTCTGCCGAACTGTTCTCTTTGCTTTACATATGCCAATGCGCGATCAAAAGCCCCTTGAGCCGTTCCCAGTGCCTGAGCAGCAATCAGTATCCTGCTTTCGTCAAAAAATTCCAGCACATGGTAAAATCCTTTTCCTTGTTTCCCGATAAGATTTGAAGCCGGAACGCAGACATCTTTGAAGTTAATTTCGGCCGTGGACATCATATGAATACCCATCTTATCACCAGCATCCGTGGCAGACACTCCTTTTCGATCCGCCTCCACAAGAATAAGGCTCATGCCGCGGTAAGTCGGTTTGCACTCAGAATCGGTCTGGCAGAGAACACAGAAAAAGGAGGCGAGTTCGCCATTGGTGATGAATATTTTCGAGCCGTTTATGACCCATTCATCCCCATCCTTTTGAGCCGATGTATTCATAAAGGTAATGTCAGAGCCGTGATCGGGTTCTGTAAAAGCACCCGCAGAAAGCATTTCGCCCTCTGCAACCGGCGGTAGAAATTTTTCTTTGAGTTCATCGCTGCCAAAACGTAAAATGCATTCGGACCCAAAACCTGCAAGAATCAAAGCACTGCCGATGGTGGAATCCCGGCTGCAAAACTCCTCGGCAACAAGGATGTTCTCCAGAGCACCCAGCCCCTGGCCGGAATATTCTTCCGGAAAGTGAATGCCGATGAACCCAAGTTCAGCGGCTTTTTTCCATATTTTTTCCGGAAATTCGTGTTTTCTGTCGAGCTCAAGTGCAAGCTCTTTATCAAACTCACCCTTGGCAAAGTCTCTTGCCGCTTTTTGAATCTCTTTTTGTGATTTCGTCAGTTCAAAATCCAT
>JAUWLP010000058.1 GCA_030613575.1 Desulfobacteraceae bacterium | reverse complement strand
GAATTTAGGGATTGAGGGATTAAGATAAGGAAAAGATTCATATTTCAATTCCTAAATTCCTGAATTCCTAAATTCCTGAATTCTACGAGTGTCCAATTTTCATGCAAACTGTACAAAAACAAACGAGAACAACTACTTAACCACTCAACTACTCAACGAGGGCTTATCTTGCAAAGAAGCGTTCTCACATGGGTCGCCCCCATGGCCGGATCACAATCCTCATAGGCATTGCTTGTCAGGATATTGATGTTTGATTCATCCCACCCGTGCCCAGGGTCCTTGTTTTCCGGGAACCACCAGGCATGTTCCGCGGAAACGATTCTCGGATCCATCCCCGCAAAAAGCCTGGCCCGCTGTCGAACCTTGCCCCTCGGGGACTCGATGATCACCCAGTCTCCTTCCCCGATCCCTTCCTTTTCCGCGGTCTCCGGATGGATCTCCACTACCGGATCCTTGTGAAGTTCTCTGAGCCAGGGGAGCTGACGGTTCTCCGTGTGGAAAAACCCGGGCTGTCTCCTGCCGGTAATAAGGATATAGGGATATTTCTTATAAATTTCCGGGCTGCTGTTGGGGCCTTCCGGCGGTTCCCGGAATTGGGGCAGGGGATCATATCCCCATTTTTCGAGCAGGGTGGAATAGAGTTCAAATTTCCCGGTGGGGGTGGAGAAACCTTTTTCCTTGTACTTCCGGTAGTTCACATCCCCCCTGATATAGTCCATCTTCTCGAAGTCCTTCCAGGTGATCCCCATGGGTTCAAGGATATGATCAAGGCCGCCTTCGAATGTATCCCACCAGTGTTCGCCCTGGCCGACCCTATGTGCCAGGTCGTTAAGCATCTCATGGTCCGACCGGCATTCACCGATCTGGACGATCTTCCGCCGGGGCAGGATATACCCATGACGCTTCCAAAAATCACCGATATAATCCATCTCGAGCCATGTGGCCGCCGGCAGAACAATATCCGCCAGCTCCGCTGTGGGGGTCATAAAAAATTCGGCGACTGCCATGAATTCCACGGCCTCCAGGGCCCGGTACACTTCCCTTGCATTGCCCCGGGTCAAGACCGGATTGGAGCTGATGAAAAAGAGCATTTTAACAGGATAGGGCTCTTCTTCCAAAATGGCGTCCCAGACGCATTTGGGATTGATGATGGCAAAATTTCCCGCCAATCGGAAACGATCTCCTCCCAGCCGTTTTTCAGCCTGTTCCTTAGAGAGCATCTTGTGGGCTCCGAACTGGCCCACGTTCCTGATTTTCGGGGAGCTGAAAAGCATCTGTCCGCCCTGAACGTCAATGTTCCCCGTGATGCCCATAAGGGCAAGCAAGGCACGGTTGTTATCCGCGCAGTTTACTTGCTGCTCGATGGCCACCCCCCATTGAATGGCCGCAGGTTTTGTGGTGGCAAAAAGTCTTGCCGCCTCCTGGATTTTCTCCTTGGGCACCCAGGTGATTTCTTCCACCTTTTTAAGGGGATATTCATTTACTCGCCGGACAAAGGCATTCCATCCGTGAACGTAGTTTTCCACGAATTCCTTATCATAGAGTTCTTCCTGGACAATCACGTTACACATGCCGAGCGCCAGGGCCGTGTCGGTCCCCGGTCTCAGGGGAAGCCAGATATCGGCACGTGCCGCAATGCGGGTAAGTCTGGGGTCCACGGCAATCAGCTTTGCCCCGGCATCTAAGGCCGTGGAAAAAGGCTCACCCTTGTAGCAGTCCGGATTGCTGATCACCAGGTTGTTGCCCCAGGTTATGATGCACTTGGGATTGTTTTCATAATCTACGATAGGGTTTGTACCGCAGGTGATGATGGTCGTGGCGATCCTGGGCCCGTAACAAAAATGGCCGGCAGTAAGCGTATTCGGCGATCCGAGAAGGTTGGCGAACCGGTAGATGACCGCCTCATTTTCTCTTCCCGTACCGTAACCCATCACAATGGATTCGGCGCCGAATGACTCTTTATATTTCAGGATCTTCTCGGCAATGGCGTCCAGTGCCTCGTCCCAGGATATGCGTTCCCATTTTCCGCTCCCCTTCGATTCGGCCCTTCTCACGGGGTAGGTCAAACGATCGGGGTGATAGACCAGTTGACTGGCCGCGATGCCCTTTGAGCACAGAGTCCCATGGTTTATAGGACAGTCCGGATCGCCGGCGATCTTTGCGATCTTGCCGTCTTTGACGTAAACCAGGACTCCGCAGCCGCCGTGACACATACGGCAATGGCTTTTCACAACCGAGTCATAACCGTACACTTCCATTTCCCTTTCTGTATTGGAATGTACGAATTCATCCATAGGATATCTCCTTCAATGAAGGGGTCTGCTCTTGACTCAATACGTTTCCTGAGTTTTCGATTCTTATATGGGAATGGGAACGCTGATAAAAAAGTAATAAAACCTTATTCGATTAATTGCAACCCGTTTTCGCGGGCAATGGTCTCACCCCTTTCGACCAAGAACCCTATGCCAGGGGGGCTCATTTCCAACCGCCCGGCCAGTTCTCTAAGCGACATCCTCAACTCACTGGCTGCCCTGTCTGCCGTGCCGGCACAGGCAGGCCAAAAGCAAAAAAGACTCCTTGCCTTCACTTTTCGTTGCTGCTTACCCTTGGGAAATATTTCATGCGGTTCCATTCCTGTAGATTTCGGCGACCCTTTTGGCAATCCGATTGTGATTCAAGGAAAAAGGAACCACAATATATGCGATGTCAGGCTGGATTATGGAACTGAGGTGTTGGAGGATTATAGGGCGGAGTAAGACAGGGCGTTAACGATCTGGAATTTATTGGAAATTGACGCCATTTGGGTCTAATCCGGGTAAACAAGTCCATTGAACCCCAGGGGCCTCTTTTAAACTATGAGGCAGGAAAACTAAGAAGTCATCACCTTATTCATAAGGCCGGTCCTGTTCCTTGCACCTGATTTCCGGAAGATATTCTTGAGATGGTTTTTTACTGTTCCTTCACTGATAAAAAGGGTCTCGGCAATTTCGGAATTCTTATAGCCTTTAAAAATATAAGAAATTATTTCTATCTCTCTGGTAGTAAGACCAAGATTCTCTCTGATACGGTGCTCGTCAATTATAGGACGAATGGGAATGTCTTCCATTGTAATCATGAACAGAGACTCATTGCTGGACGAATGTTTTTCATCAATTATCTGGCAGTTGATAAGATATCTCTCCGTTTCGGAAACAGATATGAATCGCTGCCTTATGGGTGGATTAAAAATTTGTGAATGGCCTGCATGGTGCTTCAAGTAAGCGCAGTCTTCATTTAAAGGCGAAGGAAGCAGGAAGTTTTCATTTCTTCCATTATCATGGGTCAAGCTATCTTTTTTAATGCGGGCGCATATATGGCCAGCTTTCCTATTCATGTATACAGGCCTGGTTTTCATGTCAAGGATGGCGATTCCCACGCCGTTATTATCGCAGATCATCCTGAAGAAACTTCCTTTTTCCTCTATCTGTTCGAACAACCGTGCTTTCTCGAAAGAGGCGGACATGTGGGATGCAATGATCTCCCCCATGACCATATGTTTTTTATGAAAACCTTCTTCTCTTGATCTATGCAAACCTATAACGCCTAAAAGTCTGCCTCTTGCCTTGACATATACTGCCATCTGGCGGTGGATCTTTTGAGGTTTGATAAAATCATTGTAGTATTCTGTTTTCCTGAAATCAGTCAAAGATACGATCTGTTCCATGGTCAGACACGTTTTGGGAAGAGGATCGAGGTTTATCGGATCAAAGGGGTTTTGGCGAAAAAAATAGGAATGATACCTGGGCATATATTGACGCTGTATGTTTACGTTAAATTTTGCTTGTATAAAAAAATCTATTGTGAAAAAATAAATCGGTTATAGAAACAAGAATATCTTTTATAAAATACCTTTAAGGTTTGGTGTTCCATATTAAGCACTATGCCTCGATGTGAACTTGAAAAAGCACCGTTGGGCTCATTCCGGTTTATTCTGAACTCATTTATGGAATTGAAATCTCACCTTCAGTAGAAGCTCTTCGAACATAGTGCAAATCGTCCGGGCCCTACGGTGTAAGGGTCGCCATTGCCTTTTTTATTGAAGAGTACCTTGCAGCCCCGCTTAAACGGGACAGTCCCGCCAAGATATTGCCATATGGCACAAATATAGGCGGGATTTCTCCGAAAAGGAATTTTACCAATTTTTAGTTTGCTATCTAGTGCCCATCCAGAAACTAGCGTTTTTGGATGCGCGCTATCGGCCAGCAGCTTTCGGCTTTCAGCAAAGGACATTAAAAACAAGGTGTTGGCTGATTGCTGTTCGCTGACCGCTGAAAGCTCCATCCAGAAATTGGTTGTTTCTGGATGGGCACTAACTAACCAACTGCCCCGATTGAAAGGGATCTTCACTGTGCTTCGACAAGTTGCAGACGCACCAAAGCCGCGATGGCGACGGTGCGCAGCGGGGAATGCGCTCGCTGATGCCGGTTCACTCAAAAATTAAAATCCGGTTAAGATTTCATCATTCGATCAAGGTATGAGCCATGGAAACTCAAAGAACTAAAATATTACTGGTCCAGAATGATCACATGGGGCAGATAGCCTTTGAACGCTTTGTTAGAAAGGAATCCCTTCGATATGACTGTGTCTTTGTTAACTCTGTATCTGAAGGAAAGAGAGCCTTTGAATCAGAAGATTATGATGTGGTGGTGACGGATTATATGCTTATCGACGGAGATGCCTGCGACCTAGTAAGTATAGTCCATATAGATGTTCCAGTGGTGGTGGTAACCGAAGCCGGTGATGAAGACCTGTCCGTCAAGGCAATGAAGGCTGGTGCAACAGGTTACCTGATAAAAGATCCTGACCGTAATTATCTCAAAACCCTGCCGGTCACTTTGGACCATGCGATTACCTTCAAAAGGGTCGAAAAGGAATTAAAACACTACCACGAGCATCTACTAAAAATTATAGAAAAGCGGACGCACCAACTGAATGAAAAAAACACACAGCTTTACCTTGAGATTCAAGAACGCAAACGTGCAGAGGAAGAACTGAGGCACACGACTGAACAATTATCCGTGATGTTGGAATCCTTGCCGATAATACCTTATGCCTGCACGGCTGAAGACTATCTTAGCATAACTTATGTAAGCAACGCGATTGAAGAAATTACAGGTTTTACGCCGGGACAATTCATTAAGGATTCAAGATTTTGGACAAAGCATATTCACCCGGGCGACCGAAAACATGTGCTGGCGGAGTTGGCGGTTCTACCTGAACAGAATAAGTATCATCTTGAATATCGTTTCCGGATAGCTGACGGGTCATTCAAATGGTTTGCTGATACACGGAGCTTGGTGAAGTTGCCTGACGGGACAGTCAGCCACATTGTCGGGACCTGGCAAGACATCACCGAGGAAAAAAAACTACGCCAGGAATCCGAGTATCGGCTTCAGCAGATAATCCAGGCTGATAAACTTGCTTCGTTGGGAGAAGTTGTGGCGGGGGTGGCCCATGAAATCAATAACCCGAACAGTTTCATCACCTATAATATTCCGCTGCTGAATGAGACATGGGAAATATTTAAACCGATTATAACCGATTATGCAGCTGCCCATCCTGACTGGAGAAAAGGCGGTATCAGTATTGCTGAGCTATGTGACGACATGGGGGAAATCATCCAGGCTATTAAAACTGGTTCAGAGCGCATTAATGTGGTTGTAGCCAATCTGAAGGATTTTGCCCGTATAGATGAAAGCGCCCATGCGAAAGCCGTCCAGGTCAATGAAGTGGTTGAGAAGACTTTGTCCATCGTCGGTGCTCAACTGAGAAAATCCATAGCGAAAATAGATGTCAACTATGGCGACAGACTGCCTGAAATTCAAGGCCACTTCCAAAAATTGGAACAGGTGGTGGTAAACCTGGTGGTAAATGCGGCCCACGCTATCCCTAATAGAGAGCAAGGAAGACTCACCATTACGACACGATACCTTGACCGGCTCAAATCCGTTCTGATTGAGGTCGAAGACAACGGCATTGGCATGGAGCCGGAAGTGATGGATCGGATTTTCGACCCATTTTTCACAACACGGCGGAATGCCGGAGGGACTGGATTGGGGCTTTCGGTTTCATATGGCCTTGTCCAGGAGCACAGGGGAATTATCGGGGTGCATTCGCGACCGGGACTGGGAAGCCATTTTACAGTGCTCCTTCCGGTTGATCAGGAAACTACGCTGGATCTTCAGCCCTCTATTCTCTGCGTGGATGATGAAGAGACAGTCCTGAGCCTGCTTAGAGATTCTTTTGCCGAACTCAAGGATATGTCTCTTAAGATCACCAACACACCGGAAGGCGTTATGGCTTACCTGGAGGAGCATCCCGAAGTTGATATTGTTCTGTCCGATATAGCTATGCCCGGGATAGACGGCTGGGAACTCCTTAAAAAAATCAAAAGAAGATTCCCTTTATTGTCTGTCATTTTATATACAGGGCATCCATATGCGTCCGAGCAAAAGCCCAAAGACACCCCTGACCCCGATTATCTTCTGCGCAAGCCGTTTAAAATAAAGAAGTTATTTGAACTTATCAACAAGATGGATCGGCAGAGACTATGAAAATTCTCATTGTGGACGATGAACAGGTCGCTCTCACCTCCGTAAAACGCTTACTGAAAAGGCGGGGCTACTTGAATGTGGAGATATGTGCCACAGGAAAGGATGCCATTAACAGAATCAAGAATAACGATTTTGACATCGTCCTCCTTGATCTTTTAATGCCGGAAGTAGACGGGTTGCAGGTTCTGGAATCCACGAAACCATTTAATCCCCGCACTGAATTTATTATATTAACGGCAGTGGATGATATATCTTCAGCTGTTAAAGCCATTCGCATGGGGGCCTATGACTATCTATTGAAGCCGGCGGATAACGACCGTCTGGTCTTGTCCATTGAACGGGCTTTTGAGCGGAGGGGGTTGCTCGCTGGTTTGGCGGGAGCACGTTCGGGTATTCGCAAAATTGAAATACCGGAGGCTTTCTCCAACATTATCACCCAGAACCCACGAATGATGGAACTGATCTCTTATGCCCAGATCATGGCACGAAGCGGCAATCCCATCTTGATTACCGGCGAATCCGGAACCGGCAAAGAGTTGGTGGCACGTGCCATCCATCGATCAGGCCCATCCCCAACCGGCCCTTTCATCGCAGTGAACGTCTCTTCCGTTCCTGAAACACTTTTTGAGAGAGAGTTCTTCGGACATGTCAAAGGTGCCTTTACGGGCGCCAATAGCGACAGGCCTGGCTTCTTCGATCAGGCAGACGGAGGAACCCTGTTTATGGATGAAATTGGGGAGTTTCCACTTAGGCTTCAGGCCAAACTCCTGCGCGCTCTGGAGGAGAAATCCATTATCCGACTGGGCGAAACAGTACCGACGCCATTAGATTTTCGCATTGTTTCAGCCACAAACAGGGATTTGGACATCTACTGTCAGGAAGGCAACTTCAGACTGGACCTGCTATACCGGATAAAATCAGCCCACATACCCCTGCCTCCACTCCGGGAGAGGGCGGATGATATCCCCCTTCTTGCTTCCCACTTTTTAATGCAGGCATGCGCGCGCCATCAAAAAGTTGTTCGGGGTTTCAGCCCAGAGGCCATGGATGTGTTGACCGCCAAAAATTTCTCCGGCAATATCCGCGAACTGGCACAGATGGTGGAAAATGCCGTGCTGCTTGCCGATTCACCCATGATTTTACCGAGTCACCTGGGAGAGGAGCCCCTTCAGACTCCTTCCTTTGCACGCACCTTATGCAGCTTCAAGGAGAATTACGATACACACCTGATCTACGTCTACGTCCATACCAAAGGTAATACCAAACAGACCGCTCAGATATTAAACGTGTCGGTAAGACAGGTGCAGCGAAAGTTAGCCGGGCTAAGGCAGAATCCTCGCTGGAAATCCATGCTTGGGGATTTTTGATAGGGGAACAAACCCCATCCGGCAAGAACGGTTCCCTAATGATCTCAGCAGAATACACATGATGGGTAAGCGATGAATCCTTCAAAAATTACCAACGGCATTTAAGTCGCTTGTTGGTGACAAAAAGGTCGCAAACATATAAATATTAATATATCAAGTGGTTATTACGGCAGCTCCAAAAAACATCCTCCATCTATCTCGAAATCGTATGACCTTTAGGTCGCTTTAGATTCTTCAACCTCTCTTATTGATATCCGTATAAAAACTAATAAATACAGGTAGATGGAAATGTAATGGCAATCATGCCTCACATGGCATAGAGATTGCTTTATAAAAGCTCGCATGAATCAAGTCTGACAGTTCAGAAACCTATCAAGTCCAGGAAAGAAAATTAATGATTGAAGCTATCAAGCGAATATTGCTGGTCGATGACGAAGCAGAATTTGTCAACACTGTAAAACGCCATTTGAAACGAGAAAGGTTTATTCTTCATTCGGCCAAAGACGGCGAGGACGCGCGTCAAAAAATTCATGCAGCAACTGGCAACGGTCTATCCTATGATTTGGTGATCACGGATGTTATTATGCCAAATGTTAGCGGCATAGAGCTTTTGCAGTGGATTAAGAAAAATCATTCAGCAATTTCGGTACTTGTTGTTTCCGGTTTTGGTGACAAGAAAATGGTTATGGAAACGATACGACCGGAAATGGATGATTATTGCCAGAAACCACTCACCCCATATGAAATGATGAGGTTGATTGGGAATATAGATAACAAACGTAGAGACCCAAATGTGAAAACTAGACCAAAAATATCTAAAAGGAGCAGGTAATTGGAAAGAGATAAGTATATAATGAACTCTGAAACAGAAAAAATTTGGAAGGCCCTGATCAATCTCGACAGGGCCGATATTCAAACGACCGCACTTTGCCATGCTATCGTTACCTTAATGATAGAAAAAGGTGTTGTGACTCAGGAACAGGCCGCAAAAGAGATGGAAAAAAGCATCCCGAAAGTCCTTGATATCCGGAAGGAAATCGCAAATGCAATGTCTGATCCATTATCCATTGTAGACGCTTGGGCGGAAACTAAAAATGTACAATAAAAGGAAAAGAAAGAATGAAGTCTAATAAATTAGCGCGAAAGTATATTCATCACAGGAATTTACTAATTCGTGGACAACTGGAACTCAGCGTGATCATGAGTTTGATAAACACCGGAATGATTATCGGAATATTCTTAAAAAACGTTCTCCATGTCTCCACCAGTTATATCGTCTTCATCATCTCCGGATGTGTGATACTGACAGCATTTCTTCAGTATCTTTTTGGTTGGTATTATGAACAAAAAAAACTGTTCGATGAAGAAAATAACTGGATAACGGATAGAACACCCGTTTTTCAGAAACTAATGAGCAGAAAGTGAATAGGTAAAGTTATTATGGGCGTAGATACAGAAAAAATTTGGAAGGCTGTGACTAATCTTGACAAGGCCGACATTCAAACAGCGGCGTTATGTCATGCGATTATAGCCGTGATGATAGATAATGGTATAGTGACTAAAAAAGAGGCTACACGACAGATAGAAAAAAGTATCTTAAAAGTCGTTACGGTCCATAAGCAAATCGCAAATGCAATGTATGATCAGAATTCAGCTTTAGGCGCTCGGGCAGGGCTGAATTCATTACAATAGGGCCAGCCTCCGGCCCATAGGGAGGACCAGGCTTTCCAAGGTGTAAAAAAATAGATTTTGGAGACAAACAGAATGGCTAAATGTAAAATTTGTGGTGATCCGGTGAAGGAAAAGTATACGGAAGATTTAGTTGATAGGGAATTATGCTGCGATTGTAAAGTATTGCAGGATAACGCCGGACTTCTCATGACCAAAAGCCCCAAGAGGGCAATCTGTTATTTTGCTGATCAGTTTATGCTGGCCAGGAAATATACTTTGTCGGAAGAAAAACTAAAAAGCTGTATATGGAATACCTGGTGGGATAATCAGAAGAAACTGCCAGCCAACTAGTGTCCATCCACAAATGACAGATTTTGATTCCAAACATGGAGTAATAAAAAAAATGTCGCAAACTTACAAAGATGATGAAACAAATTCGACGAAAGTACTTCTACCGATGGTACCTCTAAGGGATATTGTTTTCTTCCCTCACATGGTATCTTCATTTTTTGTTGGGCGAAAAAAATCCATAGATGCCCTTTCCAAGGCAATAAGTGGTGATAAGAGGGTTTTTCTTGCCACGCAGAAAAAGCCAGATATTGATGAACCAGATGAAAATGAAGTGAATCTTGTCGGAACTGTCGGGGAAGTGCTGCAACTGCTTCACCTCCCCGACGGCATGGTGAGGGTCCTTGTGGAGGGAAAGTCCCGGGCGCAGATTAAACGCTTTGTTCAGAATGATGCCTTTGGCCAGGTTGAGGCCGAACTGATTGTGGAACCGGAAATCCCTGCTACGGAAGGTGCGGCATTAAGCAGATCCATTATAGAAAGTTTTAGAGCGTATGCAAATCTGAACAAGAGTATTTCCAGAGACCGTGTCGGTAATGTTGCTGCCATCTCGAATCCGTCACAGCTAGCCGATACTGTGGCGGCCCAATTTCCGTTCAAAAATGAGGATAAACAATGTCTCCTGGAAACGGTTGCCTCTTCTGATCGGCTTTATCTGCTTTTAGATTTGATAAAGAAAGAAATTGAAATTTACAATGTGGAACAGGTGATAGAGAGCCGCGCTAAAAAGCAGATGGAAAAAAGTCAGAAGGATTTCTATCTGAAAGAAAAAATACGTGCCATTAAAAAGGAGATGGGAGTCGAAGAGGAATCGAATGACGAGCTCAAGGAGCTTGAAAGCCAAATTGAGAATAAGAAGATGTCCAAGGAGGCTGCTGAAAAGGTCAGGCAAGAATTCAGAAAGTTCAAGAAGATGTCTCCAATGTCGGCTGAAGCAACGGTGCTTCGCAACTATATAGAGTGGATGCTCAGTTTGCCGTGGTACGAAAAAAGTGAAATACTGAATGATTTGAATCAAGCCGAGCTTATTTTGAACGAAGATCACTACGGACTCGAAAAACCAAAGGAACGAATCCTGGAATACCTTGCCGTTCAAACACTGGTCAAAAAAGTTCAAGGACCTATATTATGCCTTGTCGGCCCACCCGGCGTTGGGAAGACATCTCTGGCCAGATCCGTAGCAAGGGCTACGGGAAGAAAATATATAAGGCTCTCCCTCGGCGGGGTGCGGGATGAAGCAGAGATAAGAGGGCATAGGCGTACCTACATCGGTGCAATGCCGGGCAAGATTATTCAGTCCCTGAAAAAGACAGGGGTGAATAATCCCGTATTTTGCCTTGATGAAGTTGATAAAATGAGTATGGACTTCCGAGGTGATCCTTCGGCTGCCCTACTTGAGGTTCTCGACCCGGAACAGAACGACAACTTCAACGATCACTATTTGGATATAGACTACGATCTTTCAGATATCTTTTTTATCACGACCGCCAATACATTGCCTGATATACCGCTGCCCTTGCAGGACAGAATGGAGGTTATACGGTTGTCCGGCTATACCGAATACGAAAAATATCATATCGCCAGAGACTTTCTTATTTCCAAACAGATAAAAATAAACGGCCTGGAAAATAAAAAGGTGCAGTTTTCCAGGAATGCGGTCATGTCGATTATTCAGAAATATACACGTGAAGCAGGGGTAAGAAATCTCAATCGGGAAATCTCTTCAATCTGTAGTAAGATTGCACGTGAAGTTGTAAAAAATCAAGACAAATCCATTTTTAAGATAACGTCAAAATCGGTTGAGAAATACCTCGGACCGCCTCGCTTCAGTCATGGCCAGGTTGAGGAAGTGGATCAGATCGGTCTTGTTACCGGACTTGCCTGGACTCAGGTTGGCGGAGAGCTGCTTTGTGTTGAAACGCTGATTGTACCGGGCAAAGGGAAACTTACCGTTACCGGAAAACTGGGAGATGTCATGAAAGAATCCGCCGAAGCGGCCGTAACCTATGTGCGTTCACGTACCGGGGATCTAATGATTGATGATGAGTTTTATAAAAAAAATGATTTGCATATTCATGTACCTGAAGGCGCTATCCCCAAAGACGGACCTTCTGCGGGGATTACAATGTGTACCTCGATTGTGTCTGCGCTTATCAAAAGGCCTGTTTATCGAGATATCGCCATGACGGGCGAGATCACATTGCGCGGTCGCGTTCTTCCTATCGGAGGATTGAAAGAAAAGATCCTGGCCGCCCACAGAGGCGGAATAAGAAAGATTATTATTCCAAAAACCAACCAAAAGGATTTACACGATATACCAAGTAGTATATTAAAGCAGATGGAAATTGTTTCAGTTGAGCACATGGACGAGGTGCTGTCACATGCTTTGGTTCTTGGTGATGGTGACACTCTTTTTAGAAAAAACGACTTCTCTTTTGAATTAATGTCCGGGGAAATGGAGCAGAGATCGCCCTTAATAAATCACTCTGCCAGGAAAAACTCAAACTAGCGCCCTAATTGAGCGACTTTTTACGAATGTAGGGAATGTGAATTCCTCATGCCGTCTTAATTGGAAAGTTGAAAGGCTGGGAAAGATATCATGATAAAACAATCCACACAATCCCCCAGGGTTATGACAATTGATCTCAAATGTATCAGTAATGTGAGCCTACAGCAGTATTTTACCCGAAATGTTATTCACAGCTTGTTGCGAGGGTGAACGACCATCATTGATTACTCACGTAACCTTCTTACCTTCAGCCATGCCCCTCCTTATATGCACACCCTTACTAACGCTTCGCCACGCCATCATGGTCTTTTAGCTTCTCACCCCTCAATCACAACCGGCAATCCTTCCAAACGCATAATTTTCAATGCATTGGTTGTTGGACAGGGACCCGGGCGCAGTTTATAGTCAAATACCATTTTTCCGCCGGCCACTTCTTCTCTGAAGTGACAGTTTGTAATATGGGGAAATTGATCCGCCAGTTTAATAAGTTCCAGATCATGAGTGGCAATCAACCCGGAGCCGTTTTGACCGACCAGGTTTTGTATATAGGAACGGCTGCCGATCAGCCTTTCGCGGTTATTCGTCCCTTTAAAGATTTCATCAATCAAAAAGAAAAGCGGGAACTGGTGATTTTCCTGAAGTGCATCCAACAGGGCTTTCAGACGCTTAACTTCGGTATAAAAAAAGGAAAAACCATCGACGATGGAATCGTTGATCTTTATACATGTAAATACTCGAAAAAGCGCTGAATGAAAACTCTCGGCATTGACAGGGCCGCCCGAATAAGCCAGGCACAGGTTAACGCCAATTGCCTTTAAAAAAGAGCTTTTCCCGGACATGTTAGAGCCGGTGATGATAAAAGTTTCACCTGATTTGTTTAAAGAAAAATCATTACAAACTTTTTGATCCGCGGGAATTAAGGGATGCCCTAATCCTTTCGCCGTGAAAATTGATTGATCTTTGTCCCGACAGTCTGAAATGAATTCAGGGAATGTATAGTCCTGATTCAGATAAGCGAAGTTTGCCAGTGAAATTGACGCTTCCAGTTTTTCCCAGGCGTTCAGGCATCGCGGCAATTGCTGTGCGATTTCGTCTCTATATCGGTTGATCAGAGAGGCAAAAAAGAAGTCCCAGGGGAAAGCGACATTCAGGATAAGAGCCATGATTGGATTCATTCGGAGACCAATAGCTGCCGAGACAAACTTAATTTTTCGAAGCTGCCGTGAGGGCGATTTTTTATGCCCTAAAAATGGTTCACATAGTGCTGCCAGATTCTTATTGCTGCTGTAGGGATAGGTTTCCAAATATTTAAAGATTTGTCTGAATTTACTCAGTTCATCATCTAATTGAGAAATGACTTCAAAAAAATATTTGAGCCGCTTTAGATTGGAAAGATAAAAAACGATATAAATGAAAAATGAGAACAGCCAATAAGGCGGAATACTACCAAATTGATGCCACAAAAAAAATGTGATGTTGAATGCTACAAACCCATAAGATATCAATGCCGGGTTTTTCATGCTTTTTGAAGCAGGTTCTGCCTGCAGCCAATCCAGCAATTTTTTCCCTTCCATCTGTGCATTTGAAATCAGTCGAAAATTTAATAACAGCCTGTTTCTGAAACGGGATAAAGGGACCAATTCCTGAATAACTCTTTGACGTTTCAAGATTCGGGTGAGATCGGGAACCTTTTGCAATAACCAGTTAGCAAGTCTCTGACTGCCTTCACGGGAAATGGAAATATCAATCAGCTGATGTATTGATCGCCTTCCGGTAATATCCAGATCTTTCTCAAAGGGGAGGTCGGAGAGAGGCGACTGCAAAATCGATCCGGGAATCTTTTTCCAATCCAGATCCATCTGCGCACCTTGGGACTTTTTTATTTCCATCCAAATTTGATGCCTGCGGATTCCCTCCCCTAACCGGTGGTGGTAAAAGGCGATGATGCAAAAGGTGAAAAAAGCAGCGGTGAAAAACAACCATGCTACTTTTTCACTTATCCAAAAAGCGGAAATCAAAACCAATACACCGCCGGTAAGAAAAATGAGCAGGCGACACCAGGAAAATCGCCGGCTCAGGGCGTGCATTTTTAAAATTCGATGGGCTAATCGATTAATCTGGTTTTTTATCGCCTTCTGTCTCCTATATCTTCTATGACTCATCTCCATTGCCTTTTACGATCTGGTTCCTCGATATTTAGTGCTGCCTGAATTTTCCCTTTACCGGTCATTTGTATTTTTCCTTTATCAGACTGAATAT
>JAUWLP010000091.1 GCA_030613575.1 Desulfobacteraceae bacterium | reverse complement strand
TCCACGGAAACCTCCCGGTAGGAGAGATCATAGTTCATGATCACCGCAAAGGGAACACCCAATTCCTCGAAGAAGCGATAACAGTTCTTGACGGTGGTGTGAGCGGTGCTGGGGGAGTGGAGTTCCAGGGTAGGGATTCTAAAATGAAACCCGAACAGGACCTTATTGTCCTGCATGGTCTGTGAGGATGTCCCCTGACGGTCATCCCCTGAGGCAATACCCAAGCCCCCGGTATAAGGAACAACGTTAACCGCAACCCGGATGGCATCCGCCGCGGTATTTGCGCCCAGGTGCTTGAAAGAACACATCACTCGTGACCCTACGGGAATCCGCTTTTCTTTGTCTTTGGCAAATACCGTATCTCCATAAACCAGGTCCCATTCTTCTTCGGTAAGGAACTCCCGCTTTTTAAAATCCCCTTTGCATATTACGGCTCCCAGTGCCAGCGCCATTGCATTATCTTCATTGGTGGTAGTTCCCCAGTGAGCGGCAAGCTGGTAGTTTGCTTGAGCAAGTGCTTCACCAACCTTGATGGTAAAAGCGTTTATAGTAGGGATGTTTCCCGCCAGTTGCTCGAAACTCCCCTGGAGGTCCGAAATGGGTGCTCCAGGGTAACCGGTAGTCACTCGCACACCCGCCTCTAAAACTCCCCGGGCGATGGCCTGGTTGCCCGAAAGCCTCATCCTGCCCAAATCAAAAGTTGCATTATTCGCCATTACCTGCCTCCTTCACCGGATATTTCATGAATAAAGTATGACGGCTTCGTAAAAAGTCCAACTTCTGCGTTGCGCTGCATCCTTCGTCACTGCAGCGTACTATAAGTACGCCTCATTCCTCAGGATTTGCGCGTCTTGAATTTGGATCTTTTTACTTTGCCGTCGGATTTTGACTTTTTACGAAGCCGTCATTTACTAAAAAAACTTTTATTTTGCTTTAAATACATCTTATACACCATGGGAATTCTATAAGTAGATTAAGATAGAAGATAAAAAAAGATTCTGATCCGGTTCAAAATGTGAGGATTTTCCCAATAAAAAAGGTATTAAAAAATACCTATAACAGAATAACAATACGTTTTCAATATATTCTTTGGATAATAAAAAAAAGAAATGAAACGAACATGTTGAATTTGCCTAAACATCCGACATTAGATATTGACAATTTTTTTTTATTCCAATATGTTAATAATTCAATTAGCTTGATCAAGGCGAATGTGGCCTTCTCACAAGGAAGGCCCTCACGTTTGGCTTGAAAGGAATCCTATCCTTCCTTCACAGCCTTATCTTCCAAAAAAAAGGAAGTGTTTTACCTGTTAAAAATCCGGGTAAAAACCGTTCCACTTATCCTGGCCATTATAGTTTCTTTAAATCAAGGCTAAAAATGTTCCCGGGTATTGTGAGCGTCAGAGCAAGCTTTTTTTAACATATCATCAATTTTAGAGAATTTATTAGATCAATTCTAAGACCGAGGAAATCCATTATACTCGGATTTCTTCAAGGTCCAGAAATTGATAAATACAGTGAAGGAGCACCGATCCATGAGACCAAAAATAGACATATTTACTCTGTTAGATCAACTTCCCTACCGCAGGAAGAAAGAAAAAGTAAAGAAGGTTCAATTGGACTGGAATGCGGAGTGGGAGAGGTTTGATGCCAAAAAACTTTTCGAGTTTGACCTTGCCACTATTCCTGAAGAAAAATTAGGTGCTATTCGGAAGCGAGAAGAGGTTATCATGGACGGCAACCATGCGGCTCTATCGATTCTCACCCGGCTTGTCGACGGTCTTTGTGGCTATCCCATTACACCGTCCACACCCATTGCTGAAGATTTTGCCATGGCTGCTTCCCATGGTCAAAAAAACCTGTTTGGTTCTGAGCTGATGTATTTTCAGCCAAGTGATGAACTTTCCGCCATTGCAGCAGTGGAGGCCATGTCATCCCAGGGTGGTCGTTACGTGGACAACTCATCTTCCCAGGGTCTGGTTTTAAAGACCAAAAATCTTTTTTCGGTTGCGGGCAAACGCTTACCCGTAGTGATGACGATTATGGCAAGAGAGGTCAATAAAGGATCTTTAAGTATTCACTGCGGCCACACGGATTTTTATGGAGTACGCAATACCGGCTGGGCCCAGCTGGTTGCAGGAGACAACCAGGAGCTTCACGATCTTTTGCCAGTGGCTTTTAAAACCGCGGAGCTGCGCCAGGTAATGCTTCCATGCATGGTAATAGGCGACGGATTTATCAAATCCCATGCTTTAGAGAATATAAAGTCGCTTTCAGACGATTTTCTCAAGTATTTTGTCGGACCTCCGAATAGATTATACCAGCCCGATTTTGAACAAAAAACCTTAACCGGCACCTTTACCGACGTGGATCTTACAATGGAAGGTCAGGTAGCCCAGGATCTTGCTTACAGATTTATAAAAAGGGGACTTATCGCCGCCATGAACATGATGAATAAGATCATGGGGACCGATTTAAAGGCGGTGGAATGCTACCGCACAGAAGATGCTGAAATGGTGGTTGTAATTCTGGGATCGGCAGCCGGAGTTGTGAAGGATGTGGTCGATTATTACCGGGATGTGAAGGGCCTGAAGGTTGGCGTGGTACGCCCTGTACTTTTCAATCCTCCGTGCTTTCAGGAGCTTGCCTACGGGATTCGCAATGCCAAAGTAATCACTGTACTGGAAAGAAGCGGAACATCCCATAACCAGCTTCTTTTAGCGGACATACAGTCAGCACTCCAGGTTTCACTTCGGGCCGGACGCGAGGGGAGAGAAGAGCACAGGATTTACGGTCGTACCGACATGCCCACCCTTTTGCACGGAGTGTACGGTCTGGGGAGCAAGGATTTTAACAAATATGATGTTGCGGCTGTGCTGGAGAATATGTGGGCATGTTTTCAGGGAAAGACGCGTGAGCATTTTCTCCGGGACTTTTTTGTTGGAATTGAAGGGCCATACACATTAAAACCCGAGCCGCTCTCAGACTACAAGGATCGTGAGATTGGGATGACATTTATAGGTATCGGAGCAGAAGGCGTTAAGACGGCTTTAGAGACCGCGGCCCTTATTTATGCGGAAGGTAGTGACAACGGCCAAAGATACATCCAGTCCGGGGCGCGATACGGCGCAGCCAGGAAAGGGGCGCCGGTTTTTATGAACCTTAGGATCAGCTCCGGTCCGATTCGCAATTCCTCGGAGCTAGCCGAGCACGATGTACTTGCATTTTTCAACGATAAGTTTCTCTCCGGAGAGATTTTAAGGGATTATGTGGGAGGGCTGAATGAAAACGGTCTTCTTGTTGTAAACAGCACCAGGACAAAAGACGAAATCATTGGGTCGTTTCCGTCTGAAATGCGCGAGCTTATTTCAAAGAAAAAGATCAAAATAATTGTCCTGGACGCAACCCAGGCCGCCATGCAGCATCTCAAACGGAACCTGCCCGGTGCCATAATGTTGGGTCTTATAAACGGTGAGACAAAGATACTTTCAGCTAATGAATTTGCAAACAGGTTTCGAAGCATAATTGAGCAAAAACTGGGGCCCAAAAAGGGTCGAGAGATTGTTGAATCGAACATCGCACTTTTAAAACAAGGGGTAAAACTGGTATCTTCAACACCTGATCAAAAGGTTGGGGCGTTTGCCGGAGTCTTGGATAGTCAGGAGTCAGCGGCGGCAGCCAAACCCGAAGATTTCGGGAAAGGACCGGGAACTGCCGGCCTGCGTACTAAACTTTCCAAAAAAGACGAGCTGGGAACCATCAAGCCGGTTAACCTGATTAAAGATTATCAGAAACAGTTTAACGAGGAGATGGTTGAGCCGATCATGGAGGGGAAAAAGGTTTCCTGGGACCGGTTTTTGCCCGTGGTTCCGGCGGCTACCAGCAGGTTCAGGGACATGAGCTATATCGGGACCCAGATACCGGTCTGGGATGCGAAAAAGTGCATTGCCTGTGGCATGTGCGCTGCTTTGTGCCCGGATTCGGCGATCTATTCCACCATCACGGACAAGCCTATTCCTGATGATGCGGACGGCTATTTCAAGGTCTTCAAAAAGCCGCCCAGGGGTATCCCGTGGGAGAAGTGCGCCATAAACATCAACGTCATTGATGCTGCTTGCAAGGGGTGCGGGGTTTGTTCCCAGATCTGTCCCGTGGATGCCTTTACCATGGTGGATAAATCAAAAGTAAAAGATACCGATTTTCTACCCGAAAAATACCAGGATCTTGACAATACTTACGGTGCAGCCCAATATGTGGACCGGATGGCCATAAACCACCAGGTGCTCTTTGTCTTTTCCAAGCTTTATCCGGGCAAGCACACCCTGTGTCCGGGGTGCGGGGAGGGGACCATCAACCTTTTGACCTTTTTTGCTCTGGAAAGTTTGAGAAACAGTCCCAAAGGGATCGAGACCTTTTACCAGGGAATCAAGGTTTTGTCGGATATAAACAGGCATGCAATCGATCATATGATCGACCGCGGGTTCAGCATATACAATATCAATTCCACAGGCTGCAACCAGGTTTCCGAGCTGGTCAATCCGTTCAACACCCGGATTTACCAGTCTGGTCACTATGGTTTCGGCACTGCATCTGCTGCTGCCCTTGGTGCCAAATTCAGTATGGATCAGGCATATCATAACGGCTTCAACGATGTATTGACCAAGATCATAGTTTTTGCAGGCGACGGCGCCATCTATGACATAGGCAACGGGCCCTTCAATTATGCCCTGGGTGAGAACTTCGATATCACCTGGGTGATTTACAACAACGAAGGATACATGAACACCGGCGCCCAGAAATCGGGAGCCACCCGTTTCGGTTGTGACAGATCTACGTCTCCAATAGGGAGCAAACATGCGGGCAAGACCACCTTGCACCGGCGGATAGTCAGCCAGGCCACCGCTATTTCCCACGTCTATTCGGCCAAACTGACCGTCGACAATCCGTTTTACGCCATCAGGATATTAAAAGAAGCCATCGCCTATTGCGGCCCGTCTGTGGTGGAATTTTTCTCCTACTGCTCACAGGGCCACCAGAGCCATGACTGGGCAGGCCCTTTAATTTCAAGGATGATGAATGAGGCCAGGAAATGGCAGATTCAGATAAGAAGGCCGTTCCAGAAACTTGATATTTCGGCCAACCCTGATCCCGACAAGATATATCCGTCCAAAGGGAAATCGTTTAAAAAGGGTATCAAAAGAGATCCGGCCACTTTCTACGATGTAGTCAGTATGCTAGGCCAGTACAACCGCCACATCAAGGCTCAGGAAGGTGATGTGATCCCGGAGCTTGTCTTTGTAAACGAAACGGTATCCCTTTTCAGATGGTTCAGAAACCAGTACCTGGCCGGCTACCGTGATACCGTGCCGGTTGAAGAGGAAGTGGAGCGCATTGTAGCTGAGCGTTACAAAATATAGCAAAGCTCCGTCTCAAACTGACGTGTTTTTGTACATTCAGCAACTTTACTGCCAGTGACATAAAGATGCTGGTTGCTGGTTCCTGGTTGCTGGTTAGAAATTTCCCATCCCGATTGCATGGGAATATCCTCTTGCGAATTTATCAAACTTAAGTTGCTTGTTTTTTTAAATATGGTGCTGGTTGCAACCATCTGTTATTATTGCTATCGTAAAACCATCTGTCCGGGAATCCCCGACGATTGAGATAGGAAGGATTTTCAGCCCAGCTGATAAGCTCTAAATATGCCTGGTGAATTCTTCTGAATGTATCTGTATCTCCTCCAAGGTCGGGATGGTGTTTTTTTACCTGAAGCCGGAATGCACTTTTTATTGTCTTTTCAAGTTCCGGAGAATTCAAATCCGACTTGCCAAGCTTTAAGTGTATCAGCGATGCCTTTTTAACGGCGGGGATTTTTATTTCCGGTGGCATCACAGGACAAAATGCAGGATCATTGCGTCTTGCATTTTCGAGTAAAAGACGAGTGGCAAGATAGTTTCTATTTGTTCGTTTTTTCTCGGCCCACCATGTATTTCCAAGAATATCAGACATAATGCAGTAGTCCTCGGCGGGTTTTTTCCCGGTAGAACGAGGATAGATAAAGCTGAAGATTTCCTTGGAATAGTAAGGAAGAACATCCATAATTATCATCACGTCAGTAAAATAAAAGGTCGCATAGCGGGTGTTTAATGTCTTGAGCAAACCTGTTCTTAAATCAAGCGCATATCGAAGCTTCTGTCGGCAATCAATGGAACAATACCTTCGCCGGCCAAGGTTTTCACTTGTACCGCAGGAGAGACATCGGCTTTTTGCCATATAATCTGAGCTGAATATATTTTGTGCTGAACTTTTCATGAGTGAGCCCTAAGGCTTGATGTATCCCCACTCAACCAGTCGTTGATAGGCATGTTTAGCATTTTCACCCCGGTTAACAATTTGAAGATATCTATAATATTCGTCAGCCGATTCCTTGATATGCTGCATTCCCTCCAGAGACAACCCCTTAAAAAATATAATATTAGGATTACCTGGCAATAATTTTGCGTAATGTTTGAATTCTTCATATGCCGAGGCGTAATCTTTTTGCTTGATTTTGGCAAATCCGGAAAGATGATATGCTTGGGCCTCCTGTGGATATGCATTTTTTGCTTTTTCTGCAAAAGATATGGCTTTTGCATAATGTTTCCGGGCCAGCTGGCATTTAGACATCATAACAAGTCCTGCATAATCGTCAGGAGCCCGCTTTAAAGCTTTTGTAAATCGGTTTTCGGCTTCGCCATATTTACCCTTGGCCATTAAGCTTTCACCCTTTTGCATGGTCTCGATCACCCCTTTCATTGCCCTAAGTTTTACAGTATGATCCATGTAACGCTCTCGATAGAAAGGAAGGCTTTTAGCGTAACGGTATTGCGTACGGACGGCTTCTACAGCAGTACGGTAACGCTCATCGCTCATGGGATGTGTCGCAAACATTAATTCAATAGCATTGGGTTTGTGTTTGAACGTGCGCCTCAGCGTATCCATCAGCCCCACAAATCCATTTGCGTTATATCCGGCTCGGACCATATATTCCAAGCCCGAGGCATCGGCCTCACGTTCGTTGTCTCTACTGTAGGATGCGAGGAGTGCTCCTGCGCCGACCATTCCCAGTTGTGATGCCAGCCTGCCAAGGCCGGAGCTTTTTGTTCCTGCATATGCCGCAACACCGCCGATAAAGAGGTTTGTTAATACACTTTTAGACATCTGTTCAGCAGTATGGCGACGGTTAACATGACCGAGCTCATGGCCCAGCAGGGCAGCAAGTTGTGCTTCGTTTTCAAGGGCAAGCAGAATTCCCCTGGTTGCGGCTATACTACCCCCGGGGAAGGCATAGGCATTCACATGAGTTGCGTTCACGCCTCGGAACGAGTAAGGCATATGGGGACGATGGGTTAGGGCGGCTATGTTTTTGCCGGTTTGATTGATATAATTATTCAGAGATGTATCCTGCAGAGGGCCGTAGTCCGAGGAAAATTGATGGGGTGAATGTTGTTTGTCGATCTTAATTTCCTGGGCTTCCGATACCATCATGAATTGAGATTTGCCGGTAACCGGGTTTGCTGCACACCCGACCATAAAACCTGCTGCAGACATTGAAGAAATCCATAAAAATTCCCGACGGGTTATGCCATATTCGGTTGTGCTTTGTATTAGTCTGTTCTGCATATCTGTTCCCTTTGGATGAATGCAAACTACCTGATACCCTTTTCTTTTTTTATCGCTTCATAAGCTTCCTGAATTTCGCGGAATTTGTCACTGGCAAATTTTGCAAATTCCTCAGGCAACCCTTTTGATGCGATCTTGTCAGGGTGATAATCAGATACGAGCTTTCGGTATTGTTTCTTTATATGCTCATTTGAGTCGTTTCTGTCGCATCCAAGGACGGCATAATATTTCTCAACATCCTGGATATATTTTGATTTTAGTTTCCTGTATTTATCATCGCTGAAATTAAATATCCTTACAGCAGACAGGATAAGCTTCTCTTCGCTTTGGCTCAATATGCTGTCAGCTATAGATACTCTGAGTAATATATCTATCATAAGATCGAGCATCTGGTGTTGTGATCGAAACTGGCTGTAAAACTGGGTAGCAAAAGCATTAAAGTTTTCCGGAGAATCAATGGCAGTATGAAAAATGTTCATGGCCAGCCTCTTGCTTTCAGGGTTTAAGTTCAAATCGTACACCATGAAATTTTCAACGGCATCTATTTCTTCCTTTGATACCCGGCCGTCTGCCCTGGCGAGCTTTGCGAGCATGGAAAAGGCTGCAACGAAAAAGGTAAACTGAGCTTCTTCACCGGCTGAAAGACGGGGCGCTTCGGCCGTGTAGTAGTGTTGATTACCGGCATCGAACGCGTGACCGAGCGCTGCACCCGCAATCGCCCCAAGGGGGCCGGCCATTGCGAATCCTATTGTTCCTCCAATTATTTTTCCAAACAAACCCATATGTTTCTCCTTTATTTACAACCTAACCCGAATAAACCGGAACAAGAAATATTTGTCACCAAGACCCAAAGCCAATTGCAAAATTTAGGTACTGATAAAATACCATATTTTGAAACCGTTTCCAAACATGAAATATATAAATTTTTCATGTTACTGTCACGAGGCATGCGGATTATCCGGCACGGCCAGGCTCAGATAGTTATCATTTTCTTCGAACATCAGCTTTTTGTCGACCATCATCTTTAAAAAAGGCTCTATCCTGTCTGCAGCTACTGATGGGAAACGGGCAAGGATTCTTTTTAAAGAACGGTGCTGCCGGCAAAAGAGGTATATAGCCCTGGAGGTTCCCTCCAGGCGGTGTGTCAGGTGTTGGCTTTTGAGTCTTTTCTGGCGTATGATCAGAAAGTTTTTGCCATCACGAAAGCTTAATATATTCTCATGCCGGCAGCCTGCTTATAAAAGATTTTTTTAATATTTTCAAGACGTTTCGGATATAACAAGGCACCGTAAACGGTTTCCGCAAGCCATGTCCTCTCGGAAATTGCTCGATAGCGTCTATATCCGATTGTTTCGGCTACCTTTAAATAAAAGTGATGAGCATCGACCTTCAGGTCAGGTAACTCCTTTTTCAGATAGGATTTCAGCGTGCCTATCTGAATAGAGGGCCGGTTGTATAGCGGCCAGGGTGCGGAGATGAGAATTGCTTTTTCGAATGGAAGTTTCTGTCTGAATTGCATCTGCATGGATCTAACCCGCTTTATCCGGCGATCAAGATATCGTGTGATTTTGATCCGCAATTGAAAATAAGGTCGAGGGCGGAGAGGTTGGGAATGAAACTTCCCCAGAGTTGAGGATAAACCGGGGATGGCGGCTTAAAGTCACTCAACTGGATCCCCGCTTCTTCGAACCTGCCTGTATCAAGGTACTTTCTGGCAGCGCTCTGGGTCATAAAATGCGATGCCCCCATCTTCTGGCAGATCTCTATAAGAAGTTTGTCTCCTTTTTCCTTAATCCCCAGTTCGGATAATAATATGACCTTTGTGTCAATCTGAAGATGTTTCATAAGATAATGGATGATCTTAAGGTTTAAATCGATAAGTTTCTCAAATTTTGTTGAAAAAAGCTTCTCTAAAAAGTTTAGATGGTCCTTAAAATACGGAGCGTTGGCATAGGCATTTCTCAAGCTTTCCAGATGTTTTTTTGCCCATCGGCCCTCATGGCATATTCTGACAGCATTGATCTTTTGCAGACCCAAACCTTTCTTTTTTACCGGCAATGTCATCCACAAGGTTCCCTGATCGTTTTTAAATCTGTTTCGAGTTGTCCAGGTAGTTCCCCTGGGGAACTGAACGTCATCCAGAATTACAAAAACATCAGAAAGATGCGCCTTGTAAAAAAAACCGGAATACGGGAAAAAATATGGCTGATTAGCGGATATAATCATTTTTTCTAATCCGGAGCTACATCTATTGCTTAAGCCTGTAACGAGGTTCGTCTCCGGTCTTGCCGATCATGCTCAGCCGGCCGCCACAATTGTTACAGACCAGAAAGCTGTCCAAAAGCTTCGAATCAGCGTCGGACGGATCATCCATAGAAATATCATTCTTAGGAAGAAATATCGACACGCCACATTCCAGACACATACACTCTATTTTATTGCTCATATGACACCTTTTTATGATAAATGTTGAGTTGTTTAATCCGAGGATTCCGACTATATGAAATCGAGAGAAGCCGGTTGTTTTCCAGATCGGAACCCTGAAGGATTTTTTCTTAAAAGCTAAAAATTTTATGGACGTTCTGAGTTTTACATTGTAGAGACTACATATAGCAAGTTTATCAGATTAATTCTACCTAAAGAAGTTTATACTGTATGAAATAATTGTAAAACCTGCATCTTTAAAAACTTTCAACGGACCGGTGTTTAACATTAATTTAACCGTTCAGGGTTTAGGGTTCAAAGGTTCAGAAATTGTAGGTTCACTTCACAAATCTGAACCCTGAATGCTTACAAAAGGACAAATACATATGGAACAAGAAGTAATCGTGCGTTTTGCCCCCAGCCCCACCGGTTACCTTCATATCGGCGG
>JAUWLP010000084.1 GCA_030613575.1 Desulfobacteraceae bacterium | reverse complement strand
ACTATTTTACAGATTTTAAGCATATCCCTATTTGAGAAAAAGCCCATTTATCAAGTGTTGACGGACAATGATTACACAAATAAAATTACTAGTGGACATATCCAGCTGAAATTATTCAATAGTTAACCGGACACTACTGATATACACTAACATGTCATTTCTCCTATTAAATATATCGTGTATCGGCCAATAAACTTAAAATCTTAACCTCTCGGGCTAAACGCGTACGGTTGAAAAGGGCGTTCCGGCTCCTGACCATGAATAAACTCAGGGAGGAAATGATAGGATTTATGGGCGATGGTGTAAGGCATCTGCCCAATTGTCTGTATGTTCATTATCCAAAATCCTCTTCGTGTTTTTTGCTGTCATTGCGTATGACCTTTGGCCTTCAGCAAATCGGCCCCGAGGACTTATCTCTAAGGCCGATTTGCCGATTAAAAGGGGAGTAATATGAAAATGGAGGTTGCCAAGTTAAACCCCAACGAAGCAAGGCGCAAATAATATGCCACAAATTAGGTTTAATGGATTTTTTTAAAATTAATGCTGAATCGCTTCATTCAGTGTCCACAATCATGACTCAGTCCTGAATCGCATCCGCCACGGTTTTTCAATAATTGTTAAACTTATGTACAAACCTGAATCCCTTCTTGTTCAAAATATAAACACTTATACTGTTCATTCATTTAACATATTAACGGTTGGATGACAAAGAAACTTTTAACTCAAACTTCAATTCTACACTATTTTATCCATCAACCCACAACCGGGAACCAAAAACCCGTACATAATCTTAATTGGCATCTGTATTGCGACATCGGAATGAAAAACACAAAAATGAACAGGCTTGGAAGAATAGCAATTTACAACCTCGATCTTAACTGCTATCACGCTAAAGGCAATTTAATAGTTACAAGATCATGGTGTAAGATAATCCAAAATACTTGTGGCGAAAAAAGGAAAGGCGATGACAGAACTGATTCGGCCGTTTAAAGTGGCTATTGTTGGCAGTGACCATTGGTGCAAAGCGATTGCGGAAATTATTTTATCGGAGAAATTGACACGGCACGGATTCGAACTCATCGGGCTGGCTTGTGCCGATGCCGGTTCTGAGGCATACCGGTACGCCAGGGAAAACAGGATTTATGCATTTACGGATTATCGAGATCTCTACGGGCTTAAGGATCTTGATTTAATCATTGAGCTAACGGGTCAGGATGAAGTCGCAAACGATATCTCTAAAACCAAACCGGCGCACATACGGTTGATGGATCATGTGGCAGCCAGTGTATTATGGGAGGTTTTTCAAATTGAAGAACAAACCCTGGCAGAACAACAGGCTGCGGAAAAAGCGACCAAATCAGCTTTTGCAGAACTGAACCAGATATTCAATACTGCCGCAGATGGCATGTGTTTGATTGATAAGGATTTTAATGTCCTCAAAATCAATGATACTTTTGCTCAGATGTTTTTGATTAACAAACAGAAAATAAAAGGCAAAAAGTGCTATGATATCCTTCCGGGGCTTGCCTGTAATACAAATCGATGTTGTCTGAGCAGAATTCTGAAAGGGGAAAAACGCATTGAATTCGAGACCAAAAAAAAGCGCTCCGATGGCTCAGAGATCCATTGTATTGTAACGGCAAGTTCATTTTTCGGTGCCGATGGTGAACTGATTGGCATTGTCGAAGATACCAAAGACATCAGCCTTTTGAAGGATGCGGAAAACAAACTTAAAAAGAGTTTTCAGGATCTACAAGAGGCTTTTGAGGGCACTATTCTTGCTATGTCGCAAGCCGTGGAATCGAAAGACCCATACACCGCAGGCCATCAGCGGCGGGTATCCAGCCTTGCCTATGCCATAGCCCTGGAAATGGGCCTTTCTACTCATCAGGCTGATGGAATTCGCATGGCCGGCCTTATTCACGATATCGGAAAGATATCCGTACCCGCAGAGATTCTCACCAAACCCGGGCACATCACAAAAAAGGAAATCGCTTTAATCGAGGATCATCCACAGGTCGGTTACGACATCTTGAAAGGGATTGCGTTCCCGTGGCCCATTGCTCAAATCGTACTTCAACATCACGAAAAAATGGATGGCTCCGGCTACCCTCAAGGCCTTTTAGGAAAAGACATTCTTTTGGAAGCAAGAATTATGGGCGTGGCCGACGTGTTTGAGAGCATTACCTCTCATCGTCCTTATCGTCCGGCTATGGGAATAGATGCAGCAATAAAGGAAATAACTGAAAATAAGAATCTCCTTTACGACGCACAGGTGGTAGATATCTGCTTAAAGCTGTTTCAAGAAAAGCAATTTGAATTTTAAAAGAAATTGTTTGATAATTTTAGGTTTGGGTGATAAAAAAATCGGCCGCATTTTTTTGAATAGTAACACCATCGTCCGAAACGTCCAAAATTGCAGAAGCTTAATCGGTTATTTTATGCTTTCCTTGAGTACATTCATAGGTACCGCAAGAATATGGGTTTTACCCTGGCCGGTAAAGGCGTTTCCTTCAACAACAGCAATGTAAAGTTCATTATCATACGTAAAAATTGATTGGACCGGCCCCTGGAACTTGGTGGTCAGAAACCTGAAAGCGTATGTTCCGTTATTAGGGCAAAGGAGTCCAAGTCTGCCATTTTTGGCGCTGCCGCCTACCATACCCCAGATGCCGGCCTGGTTGGCCGGTACTACTGCAAAAAGGGCATCATCTACGCTAAACAAGACCGATTGAGGCCATACCGGTACATCTCTGGGTGCATTAGATTCATTTACAATGTCGTCAATAAGCATGGATTTTATGGAGCCAAAAGAAGATTGTGATTCCCATTTCTGTTGGCTGGCTTCGTATACAACCAGCTTTCTCCCGGGATTATAGTAGGCCGTTTCATTAATTTCGTTTCTGTCCAGATCAGCCATAATCGCTCCAAACAGATTGAAACCCTTGGGAGTAGCCAAGGAATCATGTTGCGTTATTCTGCCTGAATCATCAACGACAAGGCGAAAAACTCCGGAGCCGAAAAAACTTTCCATATCAAAGTCCTGGCCGATTAAAGATTCATTAACACCGTTTCCGTTCATGTCCAGAAATTCTAAAATATATTCGATACCTTTTGTAAGGACTGTAAATCCATCTGTTGTGAATTTGAGAATTCGTGAATTCATGCCTTCGCCCTGGACATAGATGTTCAGAGCTATGAGCCCGTTCGGCCCCAGCGACATATTGACCACATCACCAAAACCTTTATAGACATACTGATAACTTTCCCCGGCTCCAATGGCCTGGGCATACAGGGTTTTATTGCTGAGATAAATGAAATAGGGTGTTTTGGCTCTATCAGGTTCTATTATCCCCAGGTTGTTGACTCGATAGTCAATGCTGGCGACAGCTCTGTAATTTTCTATTTTCAGATTTGTACTCAGGCCAGGGATCATTATTCCAGGCGGGCCGGCGACGGTTTCTTGCTTTCGGTCGCTTTCTTTTCTTTCAGTCACGGGTAGCGTCGATTGGGTGAGCGCAGGTTGGGGCAGACTTCGGGCAGAAGTCATTTCATCATATACCGACAATATCTCGCCACCGCTCCAGATGGTGACTTTTTCCTTATCCGCAACAATCACCACACCTTCAGGAAGTTGTGAGACATCAGAAGGATTTTCAATGCACTGGTATCCCTGCCAGTCAAGTGATGGGAGCTTACTCCTTATCAGTTCGTACAGGAGGTACGAGGAGCCGTTAACGTCCTGAAACATGGCTTTGATTTCGCGGTAGCGTTTTGCCGCAAGTCCTGATTTAATGTTGCACGCTTCCTTAAAGCACTCAATTGATATTTCCGAAAAATGTTTCTCCACCCTTGTAACTTTGCCAATAGCAAGAGATACGGGCAAAACGCCCAGTTTTTTGCCTGTGATAGGCTCAATCACCTGCTCACCTGTGGAATATAAGGTCCAGAGATTGCCTTTTTTAACGTTATTTTCGGTTCCCATATTGACAAGGTATCGTCCGTCGGAGACTTTAATTACCTTGGCTTCTATTGTGCCCAGCTCTCTTACGATCTCGCCCACGGTGATCTTTTCGGCATAAACGCTGGTCAAAGACAGAAAGAGAGAAAATATTGCTGATAATATAGTAACACGTATAAAAGGGTGGTTCAAAACGATACCTCCTAGGATCTTTAAATGTTCAAAGACAATTTATTCAGGATTCAGGGTCTAAAATATAGGTTTGTAAGAGAGCTTAGTCAAGAAGAAACTGGGCGGATTGCGGCCGGTTTTTATGTAAAACAGGGTAGTTATTATCACTACAGCACAATTTTTTCCAAAGCATGCTGTAGCATAGAAAGGTGTGTTTGTATCCGTAATTCTCCAACTCTTTTTATACTGAACAACCGACAGGCCGGAAAAGTTATAAGTGAGCTAAAGTTTAAAGTGAACTAAAGTTAAGGAGTCGCCTTGCTCCGACTTTTATACAAATTGGCAGTATTCCTTAACTTTAGGCACTTTAGATCACTTTAGGCACTTCACACTTAATTGTCTAAGCAATTTTTTGCCACAAAATATACAAAATCCACAATTAAGCGCCTAATAGAACCTCGGCATGGTAAGAAACTACAAGAAATTAATTCAATATTGACTATTTTATAAAAAGTCCGTTTTATTTGAGCATTATGGAATTAACGGCGCGCTTTACTAAATATATCAAAACTAAAGTTGAAAAAATATAAACAATAAATTAGGAAAAGACTAAATTTTTTATGATAGGGTATTGGTGAACTATTAAATTAAATTTTTGTAAAAATCAGGAAAATAATGGGGGAATAAATGAAAAAAGGTTGTTTTAATCTTATGTTGACGGCTATTTTATCTTTGGCGCTTGCGGGAACGGCATACGCATTCAAATTTGATTTCCATGGTAAAATGTGGCAGACGGTTGGCGTTACCGACAACTATGGCGCTATGGCTGGTCCTCAAAAAAGTGGTAATACGGATTTCTTCAGTTATAACGGCAGCCTTAATAGTGGCAAAATGAAAGATGGGATGTATGATGTCATGAGTGACAATGACAATGCCATCTTCGGCATTACCAAGGCAAGACTCCGCTTTGAAGGAACAACCGATGACGGACTGGCCAAGATTGTTTACGGTCTTGAAGTAGGGACCATTAACTGGGGCGACACCGATGCAGATAAAAAATTCGGCCTTTCCGGCGACGGAATCAACCAGGAGACCCGTTTTGCTTATGCTGAAGTAGTCATGCCGGGTATCGGCGGGAAAATCCGGGCCGGCCTCCAGCCCACCAAGATCAATCACTGGGTATGGACGGAAACCGCTGCGGGCCTAACCTACCATAGTGCTTTCGGCGGTTGGAAAACAATGGCGGGCTGGTACCGTGGTGAAGACAAAAATTCAACATCCAACATTGAAGGAGACAATGACTACTTTGTAATTAAGACTGACAACAAACTGACCAAAAGCACTACGATGGGATTTTTCGGTATTTATACCGATCTGGATAAAGAAGATACAAGCCTTGTTGAAGAGTACGATGGTGATTACTATTACCTCGGTCTAACCGGCAAGTACAACAAGGGCGCACTTTTCGGTGATTTTGACTTCATCTATCAGGGCGGAGACATCGATTTCGACGACACCGCCATCGATGACCTTGACCGATCCGCCTGGTTAGGGAACCTGACCGTTGGATTCAAGGTGAGCGACAATTTTAAGATCTCCGGCAACATTCTCTATGTCAGCGGTGACGACGATCCCAATGACGATGATGCAGAAAATTTTGACTCCATTGATGTAGACGTCAAAATTGGCACAATCTTTTTTAAGGATTCCATTATGTCCGACTGTGACAGGTTCATCTCGGATGCGCCGTATATCATGGATAAAGGACTGATCAACTATGCTATCCAGAGTGAATACCAGATTAATGCGAAAAACCACCTCAGGGCTGCGGTGCGTTATCTCACGACGGCAGAAGATCTCGAGTTGAAACTCAATGAATCGGATGATGATCTCGGCTACGAATTTGACCTGTGGTACACCTACAAGCTAAACAAGCATGTGCAATTGAAAATAGATGCGGCTTATCTGGCCGCCGGCGACGGAGCCGACCATCTTGCCGCCAGCGATAATTATGACAGCGATGACATATATAAATTAGCGGCAGGAATCAAGATCAGTTTCTAACTCGAATAAAGGTCCGTACAACGTTTAACGAAAAGATCAAATCATTGCTCCCTGACATTGCTGCACTACTCGATTAATGTTCGCGAACTATTATGCCGGAGATGTTGCGTGGTGAAAAAAATGCTTGATTTATGATGATAGTCTGTGGTTTTAAGGGGTGGTTACATTTGATAAATTGACCATTTTTTAAAACAAGTAAAATCAAGGATTTTTTTATAGTGTTTACGGCGTTTCTTTATGCCTCTCTTATAATTTTTGCCCTCGGCCTGATCTATAAAATTTTTACTTTCAGTTAAAAAATCTTGCTGTCAAGAATGCCGGCAAGGTTGCCGATGAAAGTTCCCCTGATTTGGAGGCAGCTTAAGAAACTGGTCAATGAAGTTGTTAAGGATATTAACATGAGATATGCATTGTTTTTAGGGTGTAATATACCTGCCCGGGTCAATCAGTATGATGCATCCTGTGCATGGACATCGACGAAAAGACGTTAGGGATAAGCATGAATCAACTCGATATAAGTGGTGTTATATCTTTTTTTGAATCGGGAGAAGAAAATGCCAAATAAAAAAACAGGCGCCGTGATGGTGGTCGGCGGAGGAATAGCCGGAATGCAGGCTGCCCTGGATCTTGCCAACTCAGGCTTTTATGTCTACCTTGTGGAAAAGTCCCCCTCCATAGGCGGGATCATGGCTCAACTGGACAAGACCTTTCCCACCAATGACTGCTCCATGTGAATCATCTCGCCCAAACTGGTCGAGGTCGGCCGGCATCTTAATATTGAGTTATTGACCTTGTCAGAATTGCAGAGCATTTCCGGGGAGAAAGGGAACTTTGAAATTAAGGTCTTGCAACAACCCCGGTATGTTGACATGGATAAATGCATCGCCTGTGGTATTTGTGCTGAAAAGTGCCCCAAAAAGGTGATAAATGAATTCGACGCAGGTCTTGCCAAACGCAAGTCGATCTATGTTAAATACGAACAGGCGGTCCCTTTAAAGTACGCCATTGATGAAAATTGTATCTATTTTAAAAAGGGTAAATGTAAGGCCTGTGAAAAATTCTGTCCTGCTGACGCCATAAATTTTGAGGACCAACCTAAGGAATTAACAATCAATGCAGGTGCGGTGCTGATAGCTCCCGGCTGTGCGGTGTATGATCCTGCTGTTTACGATAACTATGGTTATAAAAAGTTGCCAAATGTGGTAACCGCGCTGGAATTCGAGCGGATACTCTCTGCCACCGGTCCTTATATGGGTCATCTGGTCAGGCTCTCGGACAAGAAGGAGCCCAAGAAGATCGGCTGGCTGCAATGTGTCGGTTCCAGAGATCTCAACCGCTGCGACAATAGCTACTGTTCTTCGGTATGCTGTATGTATACCATCAAACAAACCGTCATCGCCATGGAACACAGCACAGACCCGCTCGATTGCGCTGTTTTCTACATGGATATACGGACCCACGGCAAGGATTTTGACCGCTACTATGAACATGCCAAAAATAATGGCGTCAGGTTTATCCGTTCTCGGGTACACACCATAGAACCGGTGCCTGGTACAGATGATCTTAGTGTGCGCTATATCCAAGAAGACGGAACAATCAAAGAAGAAGTCTTTGATATGTTTGTCCTTGCTACAGGACTTGAGATACATCAGGATGTTGTAGATTTGGCCGACCGTCTTAACATTGATCTTGATGAACACAACTTTACTCAGACGGACAGCTTCCAGCCGGTGGCTACGTCTGTTCCGGGAATTTATGCCTCCGGCGCGTTCACCGGACCTAAAGATATCCCCTATTCAGTCATGGAAGCCAGCGCTTCAGCCTGTGCAGCAGAAGAAGACCTGGCAGCGGCACGCAATACCCAGACCAAAACCCTCGAACTCCCGCAGGAAAGGGATGTCAGTGAGGAACTGCCAAAGATCGGTGTCTTTGTATGCAATTGCGGCATTAACATCGGAGGCGTTGTCAGGGTTCCGGAAGTGGTGGAATATGCCAGGACTCTGCCGAATGTGGTTTACGTGGAAGAAAACCTGTTCAGCTGCTCTCAGGATACTCAGAATAAAATAACGGGTATCATTTTGCAAAAAGGGCTGAACCGGGTTGTTGTTGCAGCCTGTACACCCCGGACTCACGAGGAGCTGTTTCAGGAAACCCTCAGAGATGCAGCGCTTAATAAATATCTTTTTGAAATGGCCAACATCCGGAACCAGTGTTCATGGGTTCACAGCGAAGAGAAGGAAGACGCCACCGAGAAGGCAAAGGATCTGGTTCGCATGGCGGTTGCCCGGGCCCAACAGCTACAGCCTTTACTTCAGCCAACTGTCTCGGTTGATAACAGAGCTCTTGTAATCGGAGGTGGTCTATCCGGTATGGCGGCGGCTCTTGGCTTAGCTAATCAGGGTTTCCATACTTATTTGATCGAGCAGTCGGGTGAACTGGGTGGAAATGCCCTGAGACTAATCAAAACCTGGAAAGGGGAGGATATTTCAAAAAGAGTTAAAGAGATGGTCAGCCAGGTGGAAGATCATTCCTTGGTTGATGTGTACAAGGAAGTCAATATCAAAGAAGCCTCTGGGTTTGTGGGAAATTTCGAAACAACCATTTCCAAAAACGGTGCAGATATCACTTTGAAGCATGGTGCGGTTGTTGTAGCCGTGGGTGGAGAAGAGTATAAACCCACAGAATACCTTTATGGGAAGGATAAAAGGGCTTTGACTCAACTGGAACTGGATACGGCCATCAGCAAAGGCGCTAAAGAGATTGCCGAGGCTAAAACTGCTGTATTTATCCAGTGTGTCGGGCAAAGGGAACCAGAAAGACCTTATTGTTCCAAGGTTTGCTGTACCCACGCCATAAAATCGGCCTTAAGTTTGAAGGAAATAAACCCGGAGATGGATATATATGTTCTTTACCGGGACATCCGCACCTATGGCCAGCGAGAAAAGCTCTTCAAAGAAGCCAGGAGCCGGGGCATTATCTTTATTCAATACAACATTGAAAAGAAACCTAAAGTTGAAAAAAGTGATGCCGGAATCTCTGTGACCGTTAAGGATCACATCCTGGATCTGGACCTTGTTATTAATGCTGACCTGGTTGTGCTGGCCTCCGGCATTGTGCCCCGGGATAATGAACGCCTATCTCAAATGTATAAGCTTTCACTCAATGAAGATGGGTTCTTCATGGAAGCCCATGCCAAACTCAGGCCGGTTGAGTTTGCTACAGACGGGATTTATCTGGCCGGCTTGGCCCATTATCCCAAGCCGATTGAAGAAAGCATCGCACAGGCCAAGGCTGCAGCTTCAAGGGCCGCTGTCGTGCTTTCCAAGGAAAACCTAACGGTTGAGGGCGTTGTTTCCAATGTGAACGAGACTCTGTGCCGGGGATGTGGCAAGTGTGAGGAAGCCTGCCCTTTCAATGCAATTTCTGTTGTAGAACACGAAGGAGAAAAGACCGTCTCCGTTGTTCAAGCGGCTCTTTGTAAGGGATGTGGCTCCTGTGCCGTGGCCTGCCCCACCGGCGCAGTTTCTATTTTACATTTTGATGACCGGCAGGTGCTGACTATGGTGGAAGCCGCATTTAATTGACTATTGAAAATTGTCGATTGAAGATGCCTATGAATATTGTATCGAGTTTTTCCTTAAATATTCAATAGACAATAGTCAATCTTCAATTGAAAGGGGAGCATAAAAATATGTCTGCAGAATTCAATCCCAAGATAATTACGTTTGCCTGTAACTGGTGTGCCTATTCGGCTGCCGACCTGGCAGGCGTCAGCCGTCTGCAGTATCCGCCCAACATGCGCATCATTCGTGTAATGTGTTCCGGTCGGGTAAACCCTAATTTTATTCTTGAGGCTTTTAATTTGGGTGCCGACGGCATACTGGTTGCTGGTTGACATATGGGCGACTGCCATTACCTGGATGGTAATGTAAAGGCTGAAAAGATGTTCGAAATGACCCAGGAGCTGGTCAGGATACTGGGAATTGAATCTGGGAGACTGCGTCTGGAATGGATCTCATCGGCGGAAGGCGGGCGTTTTGCTGAGATTGCCAGAGAATTTACCAAGCAGATAAAATCCCTGGGACCGTCCTCCTTGAAACAGGCGGCCTGACAAAGGCTCAGAAAAATTGAGGCATTGATATGACTGCAATAGCCGATTTGATAAACACCACAAAAACCTATTACTGCCTTGACTGCGGGGTATGCACCGGAAGCTGTCCGGTTTCCAGGATTTTCCCGGAATTTTCACCCAGGCAGATTATTGAGCGCTCTCTTTATGATCTTGAGGAGCTTTCAGACCATACCATTTGGAACTGCCTGACCTGCGCCCAGTGCAGCGTCCGCTGCCCGGCGGACATTAATTTTCCTGAATTTATCCGCCTGATGCGCGATCAAGCCCATTCCGTGGGATTCGACGGCGTCCCGGCCCACAATGGAATGCTTCAAACCATTATGTCCATCCAGACCAGGGATGTTCAACAAAATCGCATGCACTGGATCGAAGACGGGAAAACACGAGAGACAGGGGACGTTTTCTATTTCGTGGGATGCAGACCCTATTTTGATGTTATTTTCCGGGATATCGATGCAGGATCGATCACGGGTGCTCAGAACGTGCTGAAGGTCCTCAACGCCTGTGGCGTGGAACCGGTGGTCAGCAATAATGAAAGATGTTGCGGCCACGACGCTCTCTGGAATGGAAACGAGGAAAAGTTCAAGCAACTTGCTCGATTGAATCTGAATCTGATCAGCTCCTCGGGCGCTAAACAGGTGATTTTCAGTTGCCCGGAAGGATATCACACGTTTAAGAATTTTTATCCCAAGTATTTTGGCGAACTCGATTTTAAACCGGTCCATATCCTCGATTTTCTGGCAGAGAAACTCAGCCAGGGTGTGATTCAGCTTGAAGGATCCGGTGAAGAAGTCGTTACCTTTCATGATCCCTGTCGTCTGGGAAGGCTGGCAGGCATTTACGATGCGCCCCGCAAGATTCTGGAAACTATCCCCGGAATTGAACTCAAAGAAATGCCCCGCTCCAGGGAGAATGGTATCTGCTG
>JAUWLP010000137.1 GCA_030613575.1 Desulfobacteraceae bacterium | reverse complement strand
GTAGTGCTTTTTGACTTTGCGCCAGTCGTGACCCTGGGATTTAAGAAGAATGGAACCGGTATTCATAAACCTGGCCAGGCCTTTCTCATCTTTTACGCGACCCAGATAATTTTCCCAGTCCAGCCAGTATTTGAAACCCTCATAGGCTATGGCCACACCATCCTCA
The DNA here is from genome assembly GCA_030613575.1 of Desulfobacteraceae bacterium. Taxonomy (GTDB): domain Bacteria; phylum Desulfobacterota; class Desulfobacteria; order Desulfobacterales; family UBA11574; genus S5133MH16. Next base: position 7,122 of record JAUWLP010000137.1, on the reverse strand, counting down.
GTCGAATAGTGGGCCCGGACGATGGCGCAGGATGCGGCGGTGGACCCTGAACCGGCATCGGACAATTTATCGATGTTCAATGTCTTATACCCCATCTTGCAAAGCTCATAGGCTATGGGAGCACCGATAATACCTGCTCCGACAAAAATGGCATCGTACTTTTTGTTCATTATAAAACCTCCTGTTTGATTTCGGATTTCTGAATGCTAAAATGTTTTCCCCGAACTCCTGTTTAGTTAACCCCACAACTCATTGAGCCATTTGATTAAAACGTTCTCACCGGCAGGACGCAGTCCAAATTCCGCCCCTGCTTCAAGAATCGACGCAATTATATCCCTGGCATATCCCCTGGAACAGGTAAAAAGAATACCGGATCTCTCCGGAATTTTTTCCAGTGTTACAATTTGGCAGGGTATATGCGAAAATGGTCCTTGCAGTAAAAACGGTGTTTCCTTTAGGGGATCAAGAAAATAGAGAGAAGTTAATTTTTCCGTTATTGAAAAAATATCTTTACTGAACAAAGCCAAAAACACAGTTGTATCGGTTACATCAGTAAAAGCAGGATTATCGGGGACATCCGGTTTTGCTCCTGATAGATGCCATATCGATACCTGGGTCCGGTTCATGCGATTTATGATAATTCCATTTTCGAATAAGCATTGGCCAGGGGACTCCGGTACATTCATACCCCAGGTCTGAATTTTCGAAATATCCACGTCCTGAAAATCCCATCTGGCTCTGTGGCTTAAATCGATCAAATATGGCCCTGTTTCTTCAGCCTCATATTCTAGTGCTACGGTCCAGTTGTCCCGCATTTCGGTTTTCGCTGGTCTGCTGTCAAATGATACAGGGGATCGTCTGATAATATTTTTCATTACTTCTACCTCTATCAATACTGCCCGTTCTCACATTCGTAATCTTTTTCCTTCAGGATCATAAAAGGGAGTTGGTACCACCGTCCCATAAAGATGCTGGCCCTTGCATTCGTCTTCATAAATCTGCAAACGCGTCCCTTCCTTAGCCAGCGGTGAATCCACCAAAGCTAGCCCAATGCTCTCTTTCAGCACAAAACTAAAACGAGCTATGCATACATAGCCCCTGATGGAACTATCAACAATAATAGATCCGTCTTTCGGCGTGTGAGAGGGGTTTTCCATTTTAAACCCTGCCAATGTCAAACGCCCTTCCTGTTTTTCGGTCTGTTTTAGTGCCACTGCACCTACTGTTTTTGCCTGTGTTTTGTTGCGGTCCCACAGGAACCTGAGTCCGACGTCGTGCAGAGTTGTTCGCTGCTCAGATTCCGACCCGATGATGACGTGACCTTTCTCCATGCGAAGCACGTTTTGTGCCTCCAGCCCAAAATTTTGAATATCAAACTGCTTGCCGGCTTCCGCCACCAAACCCCAAAGAGACTGCATATATGATGAAGGAACGTGCAGCTCGTAGGAGAGTTCTCCCACAAATCCAAGACGCAAGGCACGTACAGGAATTTCATTATTAATGGTAAATTCACGATACCCGATAAACGGAAATGCTTCATTGGACACATCCGTGTCAGCGACTTTTTCAAGTACCTTACGTGCATTTGGTCCAGCCAGATTGATGACCCCAAATGCATCGGTGAGGTTGATCATATGAAAGTCCCAGCCGTCATAACGTGTGTGATAGCGGAACCACTCGACTGTGTTGCCGGCACGGCCGGTGGAGGTGGTAAAATAGTAATCGTTTTCGCCCCGTTTTACCACCACGCCGTCATCAATAATACAGCCGTCGTCATTGCACATAGCCGCGTATTTAACCTTGCCGTCAGAAATCTTTGACATGTTGCCTGCATAAACCCGCTGCAAGGCCTTTAGCGCATCCGGTCCCCAAATCCTGAATTTGCCCAAAGTGGACGCATCGAACATACCAACATTGTTACGGACGTTTTCAATTTCTTCACGGCAGCCGGAGTCCCGGGAAAAATACCGCGCCCGTTTCCAGACGCCGCTGCGTCGCATGATACCGCCGGAAGATTTTTGAGAATCATGTGCCGGTGTTCGTTTACACATATCATGGTTTCTGCCTGCATACGTAGCGATAAACGCAGGAACCAGGGGAGACCTGACGGTTGTCGGCCGGGCTGAAACAGTTGAGTCTTCAAGATACTGCGCCACAAACAACGGGAGGTTATGTCCAGGAATTCCCCACTGTCCGGGCCCTGTACCGGCAGCTGTAAAGCGCTTAACTAACTCCGTTGCATCAAAGCCCATTTCCAGAGCTTGTTCCACATTCTTAATGGTCGTATCTTCATCGAAACAAATAAAGCTTTTGCGGCCCTTAACCGGAGCCTGGACCAGTTTACAGCCCCTGACCGGGCCGGGCAGATCATTAAGCCTCTCCCGTGTCTGTTTCAGATCTGCTTCAACGGTTGCGCCACAATCGGCCGCCGCCATAAGTCCCGCTAAGTTTCCAGAGGCCTCGATAGATAAAGGATCATTTAAACCCATCAAGCGGCCGGCAGCATGCATTTTGACCGGCAGTTTTTTCGGCAAAAAGCAACCGGTGTGGTTGTCATATGCTAATTGCGCCTGGGCCAGGGTAAGTGGACCGGTCAACGGTGTCATACCCGCCGATGCCACCAAAAGATCACAATCAACATCCCGATGGTGGGTTCCTTGGATTGTACTTAAGGTCACTTTTTTTACGCTTTTATCACCGTGGGCCAAAATGGCCACCCATCCTCGCAAAAAACGTATTTTTTTCTTAGCAAGATCTGCCACTAAACCGGGATCCTGTCCGTCTTCCCTGATATCGGCGACATACGAGATCTTGAGACCTAAATTAGAAAGATCCAATGCCGCTTCTAAGCCTAAATCATGTCCGATGCTGAAGACAGCCTTTTCGCCGGGAAGCAGGCCATAAGTTCGTGCCAAACGATGTGCACAGCTAATCTGCATGACACCGGGGCGTTCGTTATTTTCAAAAAGCAGCGGGCGCTCAATACACCCCGTCGCCACCACAACACTGTCAGCCCGGATTTCGATATAGCGTTCATCGAAGTGATCGGATTCACCACCCACTTGAAAGGCGGTGATGAGATTGTTGTTGTATGCCCCAACCATAGCAGTATGAATAAAACCACGAATGTTGGGTGTTTCCGAAACCGTTTTTGCAAGTTCCCTGGCTCTTTCGAATAAATGGATGCCATTGCTGTATTCTGCTGCCCGGTAGTCAAAAAAACCACCCAGCCAGGGGCGGGATTCCAAAAGGATCACACGCAGTCCTTGCTTGGCTGCGGTTAGGGCCGCCGACATACCCGCAGGTCCTCCGCCGATAACACACACATCCGCTTTGGGATAGATTTCTTCATATTTTCCGTTCATCTGAAAATCGGGAGAAATTTTCCCAAGCCCGGCGGCCTTTCGCACTTGTTTAAGAGCGATAGGCCATATTGGGGCTGGTTTGTGCATGGTGCGGTAGTAAAACCCGGCGGGCATGGCCCAATCCAGCCTATCCATGAAACCCATAAGATCATTTTCAGCAGTTCCTATAACATTCTGCGCTTTTATGGTCATCCCGTTTTTAAGAAGCGTATTTTCAGTGCAAACATTGGGTATGCCGTTAATTTCCATACGGGTATTGCTGCATTCACCATCCAGGCTGTATAGACCCCGGGGACGGTGATACTTGAGGCTTCTCGAAAAGATGCGGATGCCATTGGCATACAGGGCGGTAGCAATCGTATCGCCGCCTATCCCCTGGTAGGTCTTGCGCTTATAATTCAGGGAGATTTTTTGCGCTGGGTTGATTCGCAAGGTCGGCAGTTGGCTTAGCCTGTTCATTAGTTTGCCTCCGGTTTGTCTACTTCAAGGTTGGTTGTTGTGTCTCGGTATATTGTGAACCAGGCACCACAGCCATCCCGGTGAAACCACCATTCCTTCTGGATACCAGCCACACATTTATTCATATGGACGTGATCACACCAGCTTGTGGGGGTAAGGCCTTCTTCGTCAGGCCTTGGCCCTTTATCCACCCCGCCATAGCGGAATTCATAACCGTTTCGTTTATCGCAAATGGGGCAGGTAATGGTTAAGGCCATGTGTAGGTCTCCCTTTTTAATTGACGATTGCTTATTCACGATTGAATATTTAAGGAATTCTATCAATTGTAAATTAAAATGACGGAGCGAATCCCGCCAAGATAGGCGGGACGCAAATAGTCAATCGTCAATATTCAATAGTCAATTGCCTAGTTGTCCGGACTGTAATCCATAAGAGCCGCAGTTTCACCCATCAACCGGTGCTGCTCAAAGCGGCGCAGGTTGAAGGGTTTCAGCATGTCGGGACAATTCCCGCTTGCCATGAACTGGGCCAGATATTTTCCGGTGGCAGCACAGGATTTAAAACCGAAATACCCCCACCCGCAGTCCATATAATAACCTTCAATGGGATCGTTGCCGTCCATGATCGGCGCCATGTCCGGGGTCATATCGGCAAGACCCGCCCAGTGACGCATGAATTTAACCCCTCTTAAACATGGCAGCATCTCCGCAAGCGCTTCAGCTTGATGTTTGATGTAATAAGCCGTGGTTTGGGTGGTGTAATTAGGCCAGGGATCCATGTGAGCTCCGGTGGCGATTTCGCCTTTTAGGGTCTGTTGCGCATATGCGTGATACGTGCCCGATGAAACCACATGATTTAATATGGGTTTAAGCGGTTGCGTCACCATGGCCTGGATGGTCAAGACGCTGATGGGCAGCGTGACTCCCAGCATTTCATAGGAAATGGCTGCGGAATAACCTCCTGCCGACAGTAAAACCCGCGGGGTATTAATTTTTCCATGGTCCGTATCCACAGAGACGATTTTGCTGTTTTCAACACCAATGCCTGTAACGGCGGTCTGCTGATGAATATGCACCCCGTGTTTCGAAGCACCTTTTGCCAGGCCCCAGACCACCGCATCATGGCGTACAATACCGCCCGGGGGATGATACATGGCACCAAAAATCGGATAGGTGATGTCCTCTGATATATTAAGAGCAGGCACCAGTTCCTTGCATTGCTTGGCATCAATCAGATGACTTTCAATGCCGTGAAACTGTGCCGTGGCAATACTCATACGTGCTGCATTCATGGCTGCTTCGCTGTGCATCAAATTCAGGTTCCCACAATTAAAAAACATCAGGTTGTAATCGAGTTCTTTTGTTAGCATGGGCCAGAGTTCAAGGGCTTCCTTATAAAACGGAACATTTTCCTGCGTTCGTTGATTGGCGCGAACAATTGCCGTGTTCCGGCCGGCGCCTCCGAAACCGATATAACGTTTTTCGAGAACCGCCACATCGGTGATGCCATGATCCCGAGCCAGAAAATAGGCAGTAGCCAGACCATGCAGACCGCCGCCGATGATAACCGCGTCGTAGCTGGACTTGAGCCGGGGTGTTTTGCCCCACAAGGGTTTATATCTCCCAAACATAAGCGCTCCTTTTTTCCATGTTATAATTGATCCGGTTCCAACTCGAGTAGTTCAGAAATAATAGAGAAATAGCCCTCAAGAGATTGCATCATCATTTCGATATTAACCATTTCTGTGGGTGTATGGGCATAGCATTCTTCTGTTCCCGAATACCCAATTGTAGGAATATCCATCAAAGCGGATGTCATACTACCGTCGGTTCCAAATTTCCAGTACTTTATTTCCGGATTTTGTCCAATTTTTTTTAAGGCTCGAAGTGTCTTTTGGACAAATGTATGTTCTTCGTCGGTGATCCACGGCGGGTGATATTTCTGAACTTCCTTTTCATAGCCGGTATAAGACCTTTCCAATAATTTTCTGACATAAACGGTCGCTTCGAACTGGGGGTCATCTTTTTTGATTTCTTTGAACAAAAACCTGAATTCTTCTAAAAGTTCTTCGACACTCTCACCGGGCATATATCTACGATCAATTGAAATTTCACATTCATCAGGAATCATACTCAAGGCCCCTGGCCGGCAAACCAGATTTGTTATGGTAACGGAACTATCGCCAAGAAGTGGATGGCTGCGCAAGCTTTTGTTCAATCTTTTAAATACATAATGGAGCACGGGCATCATCTTTTCAAGGGCATTGATGCCCTCCAGGGGGATTGAAGAATGAGCGGTTTTGCCTTTTGTCTGGACGACGATTTCCACTTTTCCCCTTTGTCCCAGCACAACATTGAGGCCGGTAGGTTCACATAAAAAAACCAGATCGCAACCAATTTTTTTATCCGGAAGTGTTTGCTTGCACAAATATTCCATGCCAAACATTTCCGCCGCTTCCTCATGAACAACTGCGGAAAAAATCAGATTTCCTTTCATCCTCCCCCTGTTTTTTAACAATTTCAGCAATTTCATGGTAAACAGTTGGACGGAGAGCCCTCCCTTCAGATCTGCCGCACCTCTTCCGTGAATATTGCCGTTATCATCAATTTCTGCACTAAAAGGATCATACGGGTGCCAATTATTAATGTTGCCGGCAGGTACAACGTCGAGATGCCCATTCAAGAGAATAGTTACACCGTTTTCGTGTCCCCGTATAACACCGACGACGTTTCCAATACCGTCGATAAAAGCATCATCCAGGTCAAATTCTTCGAGTTTTTTTAAAATTACTTTTGCGAGTTCCCCCTCCTGTCCGGTACAGGATGGTATTTTTATAATTTCTTGTGTAAATTTTATAACCTCTTTTTGAATCTCTTCAATTAATTTTATCATTAATCTAAGCGCTCCTTATTCAGCGAGAGAGTTATACGTCGAACAGCAACAAATAGCGAAATCAAAGGCTAAAGCTACTTTTGTGTATATATGAAAAATGCCCTCTGATTGTATATTGTCTTTTACCTCATTTTTTCCTCTTTAAACTCCAGACGGGCCAAAAGACAAGTCCCGCCTGGGCGGGATGTAATTATTTTTTTGCCGAGGCCCTCACTTCGCGGAGGAACACAGCATTTGCAAAGTTGTAAACCCAAAATTCTGTGGCGCTTTTGTTTCAGCAGCATTCCTTCCATTCAATGCACCATTCACAATATATTCTTTACCCAAGAATTTCTGGAAGAAAGTTACAACTTTATCAATTGTTGGTGTTTCTAAGCCACATAATTCATTTATACCTTTCATCATA
>JAUWLP010000006.1 GCA_030613575.1 Desulfobacteraceae bacterium | reverse complement strand
CCCGAACGGATAGTCATAGGCGGTTACCATGACAAGCTTACGACCTTCCTCCTTGGCCTTTTGAATATCCAGAACAGTCACTTTTCTATTTTTCATCTTGATGCCCTCCTCATATTTTGTATCTTAAGATAATCTTTTTGTTGTTTGCGATCATTTAATCTAAAAATAAGACCCGGAGCGAACCACTGTAGAATTGAGGAATTCCGAATTGAGGTATTGAGGAATTGAAGGTGTTTTGTTGATTTCAATTCCTCAATTCCTGAATCCCTAAATTTAGTACGGCATTTTGAGAAACAAATAGTTTATCTAAAAACTCATGAGAATTTATATATCCAAAATCTTTATCTGTAAATAATAGTAATTATTTTCCTACTCAACCATTTAACCACTCAACTACTCAACGAGGTCTGAAATTGGATTGCCGGAATTATTTATAATGGGCCTGGAGTGTCTCGATCAACGCGGTCAGTGTCTCGTTCACTGGCGTCTCTAATCCCAACTTGCGACCTTCGGATACTATCACCCCGTTGATTGTTCCGATCTCGGTCCGGCGTCTTTTATCCACGTCCTGACCCATTGACGACCGATTGGGGCCTGTCGCCTCAGCCACCTTTAAGACATGCTCCACCGTATTGTCCCGAAGCGCAATGCCTTGGGCGCGGGCTACTGCCAGCGCTTCTTCAACTGCCTTTCGCGAGAGGGTTTTTGTTACTTCAAGATCGAGGAGTTGACCATTTTTAATCCCGGTAAGAGCCGTAATGGCGTTTATCCCCACGTTAACCAGAAGTTTGTCCCAGATAACCTCGCGCACGTTTTCCACAACCTTGGTATCAATACAAGCGTGAGTGAACAACTGGGCGATTCCACGCGCCTTGGCCAGGTCTTTTCCGCTCCACATGCCGATCACCGTCGGGCCGGCACCAGCGTGTCGTATGATTCCGGGGCCCATCATCGTCGCACCGTGGGAGGTTGTCCCTGCCACCACCTGGGCCGGATTAATGACTTCTGCGATAACATCGGCGTTGCCCATGCCGTTCTGTAATGTCAGTACCAGACTCCCCGAACCAGCCATCTCCTTAGCTACCCTGGCAGCTTCAGCGGTTTGCGTCGATTTCACAAAGACAATGATCAGATCAGCCAGACCTATACGTTGCGGATCGGTAGTCGCTTCGACCTCCACCGAGCGGGTCTTACCCTCGCGCTCAATACTTAATCCCTTTTCGTTTATGACCTTAATGTGCTCGGCCCAAACGTCTAGCAACCAGACCTCGGAACCTGCTTCAGCCAGCAAGGCTCCAAAAAGGCTGCCCATGGCGCCAGCACCAACCACAGCTATTTTCATTTTATGCATTATTTATCGATTCTCGAAATTCATGCGCGCCTCGGGAAACCCGCTGATGATACTGGACATAAAATCATCTTTGTCCTTGAGCCGTGCAAGTACAAGCTCTTTTCCCCAATGAAGGTGTTTCTTCATTAAGGCAGCAGCTCCGGCTGAATCCCCATCTTTCAGCATGCGGGAGATTTCCGCGTGCTGCCGGTAAGACTCACTCCAGTGCTCAGAAGTAAAAAGCACAATTTTCTGGACCATCCAGATTCGATCTAATATATCCCTGCCGATCTCCGACAAACGGGGGTTGCCAGTGGCCTCCATGATCATAATATGAACCCTTTGTTCCAGTTCCAGGATTTGCGCTTTTTCGCCCAGTTTGATGAGGTTTGGGAACTGATCTATGACGTCTGCCAAACGGTCGTGGTCGACCCGGCTCATAGAATTGGCCGCTTTTTCAGCGGCTAAAACCTCGACAGCGATCCTCACATCATATAGATCCTCTATCTCTTGAATGTCCTGCGCCTTAATCCTGTATCCTTTTTTTGAAACGCTTTCGACCAGGCGTTCATGCTCCAATATAACCAGGGCTTCGCGGATCGGCGTTTGGCTCATACCCAAAGCCCCTGCCAACTGCTTGCAGCCAACGAGCGAACCCGGTTTTAGCTGATAATGGACAATCCAATCTTTAATAGTCTGGTAGGCTTTTTTATTAAGAGGTTCCTGACCCAGTTTTTGCCTCCTTAACTCTAAAATTCTACCTCAGCACAGGCCGAAAAGTTGTAGGATGGGTTGAGTGTCAAAAGAATGGTGGGTTTCGCTGTTTTAACCTTATTTTGCATACTTCCCATAATATGCAAGCTATGTGTAATTAGTCCCGCTTTCAGCGGGGCTCAACCCACCCTACGACATGATAAATTTCAGTGAGTTACATCTAACCGCACAGCCGAACTTTTTGAGAACATACAGAGCTTCTTATGACCTGAACCGGTTAACTTAAAGTGCATACTGCATATCACATCAAATAGAACGTGTCAATAACAAGTTAGGTAGAACAAAATATATTTTCTAATATTTTAGACTCCTCTTTTATTCAGACCTCGTTGAGTAACTCAATAAGAGTTCGGGCATAAAAAACAGAATATAGGCCTTGACCGAATGATGATGGCTTTATAGCCTTTCCGCTTCCAGCCCGGAGGACTTACAGGCCGGAGGGGAGTTTAGGCGTAAGCCTTTAATAAAATCCTTACGGCCCGCCCTGGTGTGACTTGCCGTAAATACGCCGCTTTATCTGAAATTCTTCGGAAGTTGAAATCATAAAACTAAAACCCTTAAAGACAGGTCTGGGCCAGGGATAAACTCCACCCGAACTTTTTGAGAAGTCTACTCAACTACTTAACCACTTAACGAGATCCGGATTTGTAAAAAGTCAATAAACACCCTTTCGCTTCCTTAACAGGGAGGTTTGAGGTAACGGTGAGGTTGGAGAGAGTTGAAATTCCGAGGCGTTAACGATCCTCAAGATCGCAGAAGGCAACCATCCCGGCCAGGCTCCGGGCACTCAAGACACCGGAGATAATAGCCCTGGACATGCAGTTGGCTGCGGCATAACCCAGGTCGTTTAATGCCTGGGCCTGAGGGGAAGCGAAGAAGCCTGGATCTTCAGGCAGCTCCGTTTTACATGTAGCAAGGCAAAAGATAGTGTCGCCGTCAAACAGGGTATGGGATGGTCTAATTGCACGGGCCATGCCGTCGTGGGCCATCTGGGCCATTTTTTTTGCCTGGGCCTTGGTAAGCGCCGCGTCAGTGGCTACAAGGCCGATCGTTGTATTCGTACTGGGAGTGCCTTCGGGCGGTTGTGACAACTTGACAGCCCGTTTGCCCTGATTACCAAACTCCCCGTCCACTTCCAGGCCAATCTCCCACGGCCGCCCTGTGGCCGGGTTGATAACCGATCCCAGGGAATTTACTGCCACTACCGTAGCGACCGTGACGCCAGAATCCAGAACCAAACTGGCCGTACCCAGGCCGCCCTTGATACCTCCGGCCATAGCGCCGGTCCCAGCCCCAACGCAACCACCGGAAACTGTCCCGTCTTTAGCAGCCTGGCAGGCATGCCGCCCCCACTCGGCGTTGATTGGTGGAAGGAAATCCTTGCCCCTTCCCAGATCATAAAGAACCGCTGCTGGAACGATGGGAGCCACGTGTTCCTCATCAAGGGGGAAACCGTAACCATGCTCGGACAGCCATCGCACCACACCATCTGAAGCGGCCAAGCCGAACACGGATCCACCTGAAAGGACAACGGCCTGTGCCTTCTCCACCAGGTTGACCGGGTCAAGGAGATCTGTTTCCCTGGTGCCCGGGGCAGAACCCCGCACGTCCACGCCAGCGACTGCTCCCTCGGGGCAGATGACCGCTGTTACACCGCAGACCGCATCAATGTCCGTGTAATGGCCAACAATTAACCCATCTACATCGGTCACAGCGTTATTCAGGCCAGTCGCGGCCAAGGAAACCTCCTATGTTGGGTATTAGGTATTAGGTATTGGGTATTGGGTATTGGGTATTGGGTACTGGGTACTGGGTACTGGGTACTGGGTACTGGGTACTGGTTTCTGATACCCTAATTGAGTGATGCTCAATTAGGTGGTATTGGGTATTGGTTATCTGGTATTGGTTTTAAGGTGTTTCACGCCTTATCTTAATATTACTTCCCTGATAGAGATATAAAAAATGAAAAATATTCCTCTAAACAAGTACCCAGTACCGGATACCAAGTACCACCTCAATTAAGTTTGACTCAATTGAGGTGATATTTCGTACTATATATTCCTAACCGTTTTCCTTTAGCCTTACGCCCTTCGCCATTGATTTTACATGGAGACAGGTTGATCGAAATCGGAACTAACTATCTTCCGTATCAACATCTATGATACAGCAAACTACGTCCCCATCTCCCAGGAGGAGAGATACTTCTCCTGTTCCGGAGTGAGAGTGTCGATCTCAATGCCCATGGAGGCAAGTTTCAGCCGGGCGATCTCTGCATCGATGTCCCGTGGGACAGGATAGACCTTTTTTACCATCTTTGCATGTTCGTTTACCATATATTCTGCCGACAGGGCCTGGTTGGCAAAACTCATGTCCATAACACTGGCGGGATGCCCTTCGGCTGCGGCCAGATTGATAAGCCTGCCTTCCCCCAGGACATAGACCCTTCGTCCATTCTTGAGGGTAAATTCCTCCACAAATTCCCTTATCGGTCTCCGCTCGACTGCTGCTTCGGCAAGACCTGGCAGATCCAGCTCCACATCAAAGTGACCGGAGTTCGCCACAATCGCGCCATCCTTCATGTTTACAAAGTGTTCGGCCCGAATGACATTCATATCCCCCGTCAGGGTACAGAAAAAATCCCCCAACAGAGCGGCTTTGGCGATCGGCATTACTTGATACCCATCCATAACAGCTTCGAGAGCCCTGAGCGGATCCACTTCGCACACGATCATATGTGCGCCATGTCCCTTGGCCCGCATGGCAACACCCCTTCCACACCAGCCATAGCCGCTGACTACGAACGTACTGCCTGCCAGCAGCCGGTTAGTGGCCCTGATAATACCATCTACCGTACTTTGGCCTGTCCCATATCGATTATCAAAAAGGTGCTTGGTATTGGCGTCGTTTACAGAAATGATGGGGAACTGTAAAACCCCGTCTTTCTCCATGCTCCTGAGTCGAATGACCCCGGTAGTCGTTTCTTCTGTGCCGCCCAGAACTCCTGAGAGAAATTTACGCCTCTCCGCTTCAGACAGGCCTTTTCCCCAATCACTGACAGACGCCTCGAGTTCACCCCATTTTTCTAAGGCCATAAAGTGAATAGAGCTGACCAGATCAGCACCATCATCCATTGTCAAATGAGGCCTGTGTTTTAAGGCCGAAAGAATATGGCTGTAATAGGTAGCGTGATCCTCACCCTTGATAGCAAAAACAGGGATCTCATCATCGGCCACCAGGGAGGCGGCCACATCGTCCTGGGTGGAAAGAGGGTTGGATGCACACCCGACCACATCAGCACCGCCCGCCTTCAGGGTCTTGAGCAGGCTCGCTGTCTCGGTGGTGATATGCAGACACGCCGCTACCCTGAGGCCTTTTAGTGGTTTTTCATTTGAAAACCGTTCTCTGATCTTTGCCAGGACGGGCATGCTCATTTCTGCCCACTCTATCCTCAAGCGGCCCTTCCCCGCCAGATTTATGTCCTTGATATCATAATTCATTATTTACTCCGTTCAATAATTGGAAAATTTATTTCTTCCTTTACTTTAGTCACTTTAGTCACTTTAGCTCACTTTAGTCACTTTTTTTTATGCCTTACTTCACCGCCCTTTTGAGATCCTCCGCCATGTCTATCTTTTCCCAGGTAAATTCCGGCAATTCCCGCCCAAAATGCCCATAATTACAGGTTTTTCGATATATTGGCCTGAGCAAATCCAGCCTTTCTATAATCGCGGCAGGGCGGAGGTCAAATTTCTTTTTTACGATTTCGGTTAATTCCTGGCTGGAAACAACTCCCGTACTGTAGGCGCCCACCAGCACAGACACCGGCTCAGCCCGTCCAATAGTGTATGCGACCTGTATTTCACACTTTGTGGCAAGATCTGCTGCCACGATATTTTTTGCAATATAGCGGCACATGTATGAGGCGCTTCTGTCCACCTTGGAAGGGTCTTTCCCTGAAAAGGCGCCGCCTCCGTGGTAGCCGAATCCTCCGTAGGTGTCCATAATGATTTTTCGCCCCGTAAGGCCGCAGTCGCCCAGAGGACCGCCTCCAACAAACCGGCCTGTAGTATTAATAAAATACTGGGTATCTTTGTCCAGCATTTCTTCGGGGATTACATCCCTGATTACTTCCTCCACAATTGCTTCCCGAAGAGTATCGTAATCCACATCCGGAGCATGCTGGGCCGCAATAACCACAGTGTGAACTCTAAGCGGCTTCCAATTTTCATATTCCACAGTTACCTGCGACTTACCGTCAGGTCTGAGCCAGGGTAGCTTTCCTGATTTACGCACATGTGCCAGTCTTGCGGTTAGCCGATGAGCCAGGTAGATGGGCATTGGCATCAGGGGTTGTGTGTCTTTGCACGCATAGCCGAACATAAGGCCCTGATCCCCTGCACCCTGTTCCTTGAAAAGCCCGTCTCCCTCGTCAACACCTGCCGCGATATCCGGGGATTGTTTATCAATTGTGGAAATTACGGCACAAGTTTCCCAGTCAAAACCCATGGAGGAGTTACTGTAACCAATGTCTTTGATGGTCTGTCTTACGACCTCAGGCATATCCACGTAAGCCTCGGTTGTAATTTCGCCTGCAATTATAGCCATACCGGTGGTTACCATGGTCTCGCAGGCCACTCGGGATTTTGGATCCTGCTCCAACATCTTATCCAGGATATTGTCTGATATCTGGTCCGCCACCTTGTCAGGATGTCCCTCTGTGACCGACTCGGAGGTAAATAAAAAATTCGAAGTTTTACTTTTCATAGGCGTCTCCTTATAAATTAAAAAATCTGCAGAAAATCATTTTGGGGTTATTACTACTTTCAGATATCGTTAAGTGGTTAAGTAGTTGAGTTGTTAAGTTGTTGTTATAATAATCATATCCATTATTTGCTTGAAAATTGGATCTTCGGTGTTTGAAAAGCTATATCACAGGCATGAGTGAATTATTACAAAATCGAATCTGCTCCCCTTGTTATCTGAAGATAATTCAATACTATCTCGATAAAGGTCATTCCATTTAACACTGACTAATCTATTTGTCAATGTGAGAGTGAGAGATTCAGCAATTCTAATTATGGCTTTCATCTGGCAGGACCGCGGGGTCTCTTTTTAAAGGCCGCAAATCCCGCCTTGGCGGGACTGCTTCATTCTATTGAACGGCAGCGTAGCCTTGAAATTCGTTATAGGACAGCCCCAAAGGAGGGTCTCCGTTGCAACTGACGCCTTCTCTACCTGCTCGGAGCCATTATTCAAAGCCACGGGGGCGTTCCACAAGCTGTGGAAGTCCCGCCGTGGCGGGATTGCGGCCTTTAAAAAGAGCCCCCGCGGTCCTGCCTTAGCAATGCCTAAAGGTCATCATGATTACCTGCGGCGTTGTGAAAATTGAGGTGAGACAGGATAAACTAACCTGTCCCACCCTGGTTGATATTAGTGTGGAATATTTCCCAGAACTCCTTCAACATAATAGTTCATGTTGAGAAGATCTTGGTCTGTCAAACTTTTCCCAGGTTCAACAACAACTTTTCCGTCTTGGCTTTTGACAGGTCCGTGAAAAGGATGAAATGAACCGTCTGAGATCATTTTTTCAGTTTTTTTCACCAATGCCACAACATCAGCAGGGACTTTTTTACTGATTGGAGCAAGCTTGATCATCCCTTCCTTAATTCCACCCCATACAGCTTCCGATTTCCAGGTCCCGCTTAAAACATCTTTTGCAACTTTTGTATAATATTTATCCCAGACATGGGTTGTTGCTGTGAGATGGGCATTTGCACCGTATTTTGACATGTCAGAGTGATATGCAATGGCAAAAACACCTTTTTCCTCTGCTGTCATTGTAGGTGCTGTCGAATCTGTATGGTGGGTTACAATATCAACGCCCTGATCAATCAGTGCTTCTGATGCTTCACGTTCTTTTCCCGGATCAAACCATGAATTAATCCAGATTACTTTAACCTTGATGTCAGGATTCACACTTTTTGCACCAAGGGTAAAGGCATTGATACCCCTGATAACTTCAGGAATCGGAAAAGCCGCAACATAGCCTAAAGTATTTGATTTGGTCATTTTACCTGCTATTATTCCGGTAAGATAGCGGCCTTCATAAAAACGGCACATATAGGTTCCAACATTTTTTGATCGTTTATAACCGGTTGAATGCTCAAACATTTTTTTAGGGAAAAGTTTTGCAACCTTTAAAGTCGGATTCATATATCCGAATGAGGTTGTAAAGATAAGATCATGTCCGCTTTTTGCAAGATCGCGGATGACACGTTCAGCTTCAGCACCTTCAGGAACATTTTCGATATATTTTGTTGCAACATTGTCACCAAGGTTCTTTTCAAGTGCAATACGTCCAAGATCGTGCTGGAATGTCCATCCTGCATCCCCGATGGGACTTACATAGACAAACCCTACTTTAAGTTTTCCCTTGGCAGATACAGGAAACGCAAATCCTGCAACGATAAACGCCATGACACTAATAAATAATACGGTTTTGATCAGCCTACTTTCTTTCATAACAAACTCCTCCTTTTATTAATTGTTTTCCGGATGGTATGTTATCCCCAGCGAAGCTGGGGAGTTGACCCTGATGGTATTTTTATCCCGTGATATTATGACAAGAACAGCAATTGTTGCAAGATACGGCAGCATGGAAAGAAACTGGGAAGGTATTTCAATACCTAAACCCTGAATATGAAACTGGGCGATTGTAACACCCCCGAAAAGATAAGCACCGACCATTACACGCAGGGGTCTCCATGTTGCAAATACCACAAGTGCAATTGCCACCCATCCGCGGCCTGCCACCATCCCCTCAACCCACATGGGGGTATAGGCAACAGCAACATAAACTCCGCCGATTCCGGCCATGGCACCCCCAAAAAGAACTGCCAGATAACGGATGCCGATTACCGAAAATCCAAGGGCATGACCGGATTTCGGACTCTCGCCAATGGCCCGGAGAATAGTCCCTGCCCGGGTTTTGTAAAGAAACCATGCCACTCCTGCCAATATAAGTAAGGATAAGTAAATCAAAATATCATAGGAGAAAACAAGGCGGCCAAGTATTGGGATATCGCTTAAAATCGGAATATGGAGCTCAGGAACACCATTAAGTGCAACGCTTGTATATTTTATACCCATAAAAGCGCTTAAACCTATTCCGAAAATTGTAAGGGCAAGGCCGCTTGCCACCTGATTTGCCATAAGGTAAAGGGTAAGAATTGCAAAAACAAGCGACATAAGCGCCCCTGCCGTCATTCCGCATACTACTGCAAGAAAGAGACTGCCGGTTTTTGCCATTGTAATAAAGCCGGATATTGCGCCCACAAGCATCATCCCCTCAACGCCAAGATTAAGAACTCCTGACTTTTCAGTTACAAGCTCTCCCAAAGCAGCATAAACAAGGGGAGTTCCGGCAGCAATCGTAGCAACCAGAATATTTAATATAGTATCGGCGCTCATGGTTATATTCCCTGCCTTAATGGAATTGATTTCCACCTGAAACGGAAATTGATTAAGAAATCAGCAGCAAGAAGATAAAAAAGAAGCATGCCCTGGAATATTCCTGTAACAGCAGAAGGAAGATCAAGATTCATCTGTCCTGATTCTCCTCCAAGATAGAGAAGCGCCATTAAAAGACTTGATAAAAAGATTCCGCCGGGGTGAAGACGTCCCACATATGCCACAATAATGGCCGCAAACCCGTAACCCGGCGATACAGAAGGCAGAAGCTGTCCTATGGGTCCTGCTATCTCGGATACGCCTGCAAGTCCGGCTGCTAAACCGCCAGCAAGAAGGCCGATCCAGATCATTTTCTTATATTTGAATCCTGCATAGGAAGCAGCATTGATTGCAAGCCCGGAAACCTGCAACTGGTATCCAAGGAAACTTCTTAAAAGAAAGATCCATCCAACACCTATTGCAGCAAATGAGATAATAACTCCTGCATGGAGTCGTGTGCCTTCTATCAAAACCGGAAGAAGAGCTGAATCGGAAAAAAGTATTGACTGGGGGAAGCCGTATCCTTGCGGATCTTTCCAGGGACCGTGAATCAGCAGGCTTAAAAATAGAATGGCCACATAATTGAGCATCAGACTGACAAGGATCTCGTTGGCATTGAATCTGGTTTTTAAAAATGCAGGAATGGAAGCCCAGAGCATTCCGCCAACAGCACCTGCAATAAACATGGCAGGAAGAACAAAGCCGCTGGTGCTTTCATTAAAATATAGGGCAATTCCTCCACCGAAAACAGCTCCCATGGCAAGCTGTCCCTCTGCACCGATATTCCAAATATTTGCTCTGAACCCGATGGCAAGTCCGACACCGATGAGCATAAGTGGAGAGGCTTTTATTATCAACTCTCCTAAACCATAGAAGTCATTTACAGGTTCGATAAAAAATGCATGAAAAGCAATTGCAGGGTTTTTACCAAGCATAGAAAAAATAATCAAACCGCTAAAAAGCATCATTACTGCTGCAATCAGCGGGGAGAGATATCTCATTTTTTTTAATGGTACAGGTCTTGGTTCTACTTTAAATAGCAATTTTACACCCATATTCTAATTAAGAGATTCAGCAGGTCCGCCTGGAAACATGCCGTTCATCCATAATCCAATCTCTTCTTTTGTTGTGTCTTCAACATTCAAGCAAGGAGAAACATGCCCCCCGGCAATAACAACAAGACGGTCACAGATTTCAAAAAGCTCATCCAAATCTTCTGAAACAACCATAACCGCGGTACCCTGATTTCTCAGATCAATTATGGACTGGCGAATTACATTGGCAGCCCCCACATCAACACCCCATGTGGGCTGGGATACAAAAAGAAGTTTAGGCTCCTGCAGGATTTCCCTGCCTGTGATGAACTTTTGAATATTTCCACCGGAAAGACTTGTGATTTGATCATCTATACTTCCGCATTTTACATCAAAGGAGGTGATACATTTTTTTGCAAAATCAGATGTTTTTTTAAAGAGAATCAGTCCCCAGTTTATCAAATTATGTCTGTGCGCAGTCAAGAGGTAGTTGTATAAGAGGTTCATTCCTGGTACGACCCCTCTTCCCAGCCTCTCTTCAGGAACAAAACCAAGACCGAGCTTTCGCCTTTCACCTGGATCAAGATTACCTGCAGGATTCCCACAGATCATTATGTCTTCGGGTTTTTCAGATAACCACTCACCAATAACCGCGTTGGTGAGTTCACGCTGTCCGTTTCCGGAAATTCCTGCAATTCCGAGAATTTCGCCTGAATTAATTGTTAAACTGATATTATTTAAATCAGTTCCAAACTGGTCAGCCTTTTTTTTGGATAAACGCGATATTTCCAGACATTTTTGCCCGTTAATATCAGGCTTGTCCTGGGAGCAGACAGGAAGTTCTTTTCCAATCATCATTCTTGCAAGGCTTGATGGTGTTTCATCTGCCGGGTTTGCATATCCTGTAACTTTACCGTCCCTTATAATTGTTGCCTTATGACATAGCTCCTTAATCTCATACAGTTTATGGCTTATATAGAGAATACTGCACCCTTCCTCCGACAGTTTTCTTAATGTCTCAAACATTTTCCACACAGCCTGGGGTGTCAGAACCGATGTGGGCTCATCCATAATAAGAAGTTTTGGCTTCTGGATCAGGCACCTTACGATCTCAACCCTCTGCCTTAATCCCACGGGCAACGAATGGACAAGTCTTTCAGGATCAAGGGGAAGTCCATATTTTTCCGACACCTGGGTTATTCTTTTAGAAAGCTTTTCCATATCATTCTGGTTTTCCATGCCAAGGGCAATGTTTTCCACAACAGTCAGTGTCTCAAAAAGTGAAAAATGCTGAAAAACCATACCAATACCAAGCTTTCGCGCATGGGCCGGGTTAATAATATCAATGTGCTCTCCCTCCCAGAGAATTTCTCCCCTGTCAGGTTTTACAATTCCATAGATCGCCTTCATCAGCGTGCTTTTACCGGCGCCGTTTTCACCAAGCACAGCATGTATTTCACCAGAAGCAACTTTTATATCTATTGAATCATTTGCAATTACGGATGGATATATTTTCGTCATACCGCGGAGTTCAAGGCGGGGAACCGCTCCTGTTTCGGTATCTTTCCTTTTCCGGGTCCCATCATTTGTCTTTAAACCAATGATATCCATATAACTGAACCATCCGGATTGTATTACTGTAATTTTTTTACGATGTTTTAATGAAGCACAAATGTCTTGCTGTGTCAATAAAATATTTTAGCAATGCTTACAAGCAAATTTGAACAAGCCGGAAAGTTGAGTCATATAACATCTCTAATTGCTGTTCCATTTGCAGCACGGATCTTTTTCAGATAATTATAGATTGTGAAATTAGATACACCGAGCCTTAATGCCACCTGGCTTACCACACCCCTGATCTGAAATGTCCCTTTTCTCTCAAGGATTCTGACAAGTCTTATTTTTTCATAAGTTGTCATGGTGGCAGGTCTTTTCCCTATTTCTGCAACAGCCTGTTCAAAAAGGGAATCCACCGTGCCCTCTATGGAAAAAGACATCTTTTCAGGCATATTTGCAGCAGGGGCGCTGCTTATCCCCCTGTTTACAAAAGACTCTAAAAGCTGAATGGCATTGAGATAGTCTGTTGTATTAAAGTTAATGCAAAAAGCAGCTATTACTTCACCCTTGCTGTCTCTTATATAACTTGTGGACGATTTAAGTTCCCTGCCGTCATCGGTTATGGTCATGAAGCAATGTCTGTCCTGCACATCATTGCCGTCCCTGATAAGGGATTTAATAACGGCATCTGTAACAGGAGCACCCGGTTTTCTCCTGGTGACGTTGCCGGTTATGTGAATCAGCCCCCTATTTGCGGTCGTTAAATCGTGAATCGCAACCTCGCAGTTGCCTCCAAACATCGTGGTTACCAGATTCGCCAACTGTTTCAGGATTGTGAATATTTGCTCTTTTTCATTCATATTATCAAACATTTTCTGTCTCCATAAATGATTGTTGTTTATTAACTACTCAACTACTTAACGAGGTCTGAATTAATGCATTTTTCAACAGCCTTCAGGATATTCTGGTATCCTGTGCACCTGCACAGATTGCCGGCATGGTCCTTTCTGATCTCTTCCCGGGTCTTTTTTTCCCCTTTATGTTTTTCCACAAAGGATGTTGTTGCCATTATAAAGCCTGGAGTGCAGAATCCGCATTGTACAGCGCCTTCATCCACGTATGCCTGCTGTACCTTTGAGAGCTTCCTGTTTTTTGCCTCACCCTCAACAGTACGGACCTTTTTCCCGTGTGCCCACACTGCAAGGAAAATACAGGAATCAATCAGAACGTCATCAACCAGGACAGAGCACGCTCCGCATTCACCAACTGCGCATCCCTGTTTTACACTGGTAAGACCTAGCTGTTCACGCAGTACCTCAAGCAATGATTTTCTAACATCAATATGAAGCTTTTTTTCTTTTCCGTTTATTGAAAATGTAATTTCCCTGAACCCATGGCTTGTCATCAAAATTTCTCCCCGGCTCTTTTCAAAGCCTTTTTTGTAGCTCTTTTTGAAAGCTCTTTTATGATGTTTATCCTAAATTCCCGTGAAGCCCGCCAAGATGTTCTCGGGTTCACATCTTTTTCAACCGTCTTTGCTATTTCATCCAAAAGATCTTTTGACACTTTTTTGTTAATAACCGTTTTTTCCGTTTCTCTGCAGCGCATTGGGACAGGCCCTGCCACACCATATGCTATCCTGTAATCTTTGAGAATACCGTTTTTTGTTTTCAGGCAAACTGCACATCCGATGGTGGCAATATCCATTGCGTCTCTCATGGCATATTTGTAGTAATGCCCGAAATATCCCTGGTAGTTATCATGGGTTATTTTAAATGCAGTCAAAACTTCACATTTTTTCAGATCAACCCTGCCGGGCCCAAGGTAAAAATCGGAAATTGGAATTTCCCTTGTTCCGTCCTCTCCTTTAAGAATAAGAATAGCATTTAAGGTAAACAGGCTGGAAGCACTGTCCGCACTTGTCACTCCATTACAGATATTGCCCCCTATTGTTGCCATGTTTCTGACCTGGGGACCTCCCAGACTTTCCGCAGCTTCACAAAGCATGGGGATATGTTTTTTTATTATATCGGATTCTATAATTTTTGAAAAAACCATTCCCGATCCTATAACAATGCTCTTGTCATCATCAATTCTGATAAATTTCAGTTCGTCAATATCATGGATGTCCACAAGTTCACAATATTCGCTTTTTCCCTGCCTGAGCTTGATCAGGACATCCGTACCTCCGGCAATCAGTTTGGCATCAGGGTTTTCTGCAAGATGTTTTATTGCTTTGTCAACAGTTTCGGCTTTTATATTTTTTTTAAGATCAAACATCTGCTTTCCCTTTTGGATCCATGAGCCCGTTTTTTTTAAATAGAGCAAACAGTTTGTGCGGCGACATTGGAAGGGTGTTTATACTGACCCCTGTTGCATCGAGTACTGCATTCCTGATGGCAGGTGGAGGCGTGATAACAGGCGGCTCTCCCAGGGATTTATTGCCGTAACCTGATGTGGGCTCAAAAGTTTCAACAAATTCATGATTTATTTCAGGAAGATCAATAAATGTCGGGACTTTATAATCAAGAAGGTTGTTATTAAAAATATAACCGGTTTCAGGATCTATAAGTAGCTCTTCAGACAGTGCCGCGCCGATTCCCATGGAGACCCCTCCGTGAACCTGCCCCCCAGCCTGGACAGGATTCAGAATCACTCCGGAATCATGAACATTGACTATTTTGTTGATCTTAACTTTGCACAGGGGAATATCAACCAGAACATCAACAAATGTGCAACCAAAAACAGGAGCATTTGTTGTTGTTTTATGGGAAACTTCCGAAGTCAGCTGCCCGCCCCTCTCCTTATGGTAAAAACTGTCAACAGCAAGCTCTTTCATGGTCAGCACAAATTTTCCACTATCCGCAGAAACAATATTTTCTTCAACAATATCGAATTTCCCATGCTTTTCTCCGGTCATCAAACAGGCATAATCAAGAATTTTTTCTCTTAGTGACGTGGCTGCCCTGAAAACGGCATTACTTACTACATAAGCCTGTCTTGAAGCGTAAGCTCCGGTATCAAAGGGGGATACGTCAGTATCCTGAGCCTGGACAACCCGTACGTTTTCAAAGGGAAATCCAAGTGTTTCAGCAACCATCTGGGCTACAACAGTATCAGAACCCTGTCCTATCTCTGTGGCACCAACCTGGACATGAACTGTTCCGTCCTGGTTTAATACGAGTCTTACTCCTGCAACTTCAACACAGACCGGATATGTTCCTGACGCGTAACTGAAACATGCCACCCCAAGACCGCGCCTCACTGGCCCTGTTTTGTATTTTTCATACTCCTTCTTTTTTCTGTCCCAATGGATCAGTTCTTTTCCCTTGAGCAGGCATTGGGAGAGTCCGCAGCTTAATATCTCCTTTCCTGTAACCTGGGCGACATCT
The DNA here is from genome assembly GCA_030613575.1 of Desulfobacteraceae bacterium. Lineage (GTDB taxonomy): Bacteria > Desulfobacterota > Desulfobacteria > Desulfobacterales > UBA11574 > S5133MH16. The sequence goes on along the minus strand of JAUWLP010000006.1, from coordinate 19,736 downwards.
CCTTGTCTTACAATATTTTTCAGCCTGAATTCAATCGGGTCCATTCCAATAAAACGGGCTGCATCTTCAGTTGCACATTCAAGGGCATATATTACCTGGGGTGATCCGTAAGCTCTCATTGCACCTGCAACAGGGATATTGGCATATATGGTTCTTGCATGATACTCAATTGCCATTCTAGGATAAAGAAAACTGCTTTTGCTGCCGCCTGCTGCGGCAACTGAATGGCCGTGGGATGCATACCCGCCTGTTACGGAAAGAACATCCATTTTTCTTGCCACCATGGTTCCGTCTTTCAAAAAACCTGTTTTAACTTGTACATGAAACGGGTGACGGGTCCTGGTTCCTGTCATGCACTCTTCACGGGACAAATTTATCTGAACAGCCCTGCCGTCGAGTTTCAAGGTGAGAAAAGCAACCATTGGTTCAAGAACAACATCCTGCTTGTTGCCAAATCCGCCGCCCATGAACGGCTTGATAACGCGCACACGGCTCAAAGGAATATCCAGAGCTTCGCCCACAATTCTTCTTGCAATATGGGGAATCTGTGTGGATGAAACAATAACAATTCTGTCAAGATCATCCATATACGCAAAGGAGATGTGGTTTTCTATGTGACAGTGCTGAACCATTGGGGTAACATATTCTCCTTTAATAACATAATCCGCACCTTTCAGGGCATCATCCACTTTTCCACCGCATTCATACCTGTGTTCACCAACAATATTTGATGAACCCTGGTGGATTTCCCTTGCACCTTGTTTTAAGATATCATCAGGGTGAATAAGAGGTTTGTACTCTTCATATGAAACTTCAATCAGCTTTAACGCCTTATTGGCAACAATTTCATCTTCTGCAACAACTATTGCAATCTCATCACCCATGAACCTTATATTCCTGGTCAGAAGCAGCCTGTCCGCAACATCCTTGTGATCAGGGTCCATTGAAAAGGGGTGCCCGGCTGTGGCGAATTTTATCCGGGGAACTTGTTCATATGTAAAAATTGCTTCAACCCCAGGCAGTTTTCTTGCTTTTTCAACATTTATTTCCTTAACACGGCCATGTGCAATACTGCTCCTGAAATACTTTGCAACAAGCATATCTGGCCTGTAAAAATCGTCAGTATATTCTGCACGTCCGGTTACCTTGGCAACCGCATCAACACGGTTTACCAATTTTCCCACTGCCATGATTGATATGCCTCCTTACCATCCTTTCTGACAGTGCATTTGCCCTGTCAGTAATATCTTTTTCATCAAATCCGGTCAATCTGCCATGATCAACAACGATTTTTCCATTTACCAGCGTATAATCGGTTCCATGGTTATATCCTGAAAAAACAAGGGCTGCCGCAGGATCGGAAAGCGAACCTGCATACTCCATGCTGTTGACATTAAAAACAGCAATGTCAGCGGCATATCCTGGCCTGATTTTTCCGATTTTTTCAAAATTCAATAGTTTTGCACCGTTTTCTGTTGCAATTTTCAGGATATCCCCTGCGCTGATTGCAGAAGCACCGTATTTTACACGCTGGAGAAGCAGTGCATTTCTTACCTCACCAAGCATGTCCGAGGAATCGTTTGAAGCTGAACCGTCAACACCTATAGCAACATTTATTCCATGAGCAAGCATTTCAGTAACCCGGCATATTCCTGACCCAAGCCTCATGTTTGATGTGGGGCAGTGGGCAATATGGGTTCCTGTTTCAGCCAAAAGCTTTATCTCGTCATCCTTAAAGAAAATACCATGGGCATAGGAGACGTCTTTACCAATAAAGCCGCAGTCCTCCATCAGTCTGAGGGGTCTTCGCCCGTATTTGCTGATGCAGTAGTCATTTTCGTCATCAGTTTCAGCAAGATGTGTATGGAGCCTAACCTTATAGTGCCTTGCAAGACAAACCGTCTCTTTCATAAGATTTTCTGTTACGGAAAAAGGACTGCATGGGGCCAAAATAATTTTTTTCATGGATAATTCAGAAGGGTCATGGAACTCTTTTATGACTCTCTCACAGTCTTTCAAAATAGTGTCTTCCTTTTGAACAACAGTGTCAGGCGGAAGACCACCATCTTTTTTACTGAGGGACATTGAACCCCTTGTGGGAGAGAAACGAATGCCTAATGTCTCTGCCGCCTTGAACTGGGTTGCCATGATGTCGCAGTTTATCTCTTTTGGATAGAGATAATGATGATCGGTTGAAAGGGTGCATCCTGTTTTGAGCAGCTCTCCCATGGCAACAAGGGAAGAATAAAAAACTGTTTCTTCATCAATATATTTCCATATCTCGTACAGGTAAACGAGCCAGTCAAAGAGCTTGGCATTCTGAACAGCTGGAAGGTTCCGCGTAAGTGTCTGAAAAAAATGATGATGGGTGTTTACAAGACCTGGCAAAACAACATGGTTTGAACAGTCAATTGTTCTGTCTGCATCATTTGAAATGTTTTTTGCAATTCTTTTAATACAATTGCCTATTATCAGGATATCTGAATTTACAAGAGGCTCATCTTCAAAACCGGGCCATATATAAAAACAGTTCTTTAATAAAACCGTTTCCATTTTTTCCCCTGCTATTTAGACCGGAAGAAGATCCTTAAGCGAAACATAAAGGAAACCAAGTTCCCGGGCATCTTTAAGGTCAACTTCCTGGTCTTCTCTGTTTTTAAAATTCACATCTGAAACTTCAAAACTTTCTTTATCAATCTTTGCTGTCAGGCTTTTTGTCTCATAAATATATGCTCTATCTTTTTCAGTTAATGAAACTTCGGACCAATCCTCTCTTTTTAAAATTAAGTTGTCAGTTATTAAATAACCTGAAGGTTCTTTAATAAAATTCTCCATTAAAAGATAAAATTTTGGTTTCCCAATATATGGTGATCCTGAAGATGGACAAAAGGTAGTACAGTTTCCGCATTCATTGCAGAAATCACCAATATTTATTACCTGATGGGCTTGGGAAATCGTGAATGTTCCGGCTTCTTCAACAGATGTTTTACCGTTTTTGCACACAGCTTTATAAGTTTTACTCTTAAAAGGCTGGACCCTGTATGGGATATTTGCGCGGTTGGGACATACAGTTGTGCATATATTGCATACAGTATCACAGGAGAGGCATCTCGAAGCTTCGGCAATTGCCATATCTTGTGTAAGAGTTTTTGTTACAAGGTCAAAGCCGGACCGTTTTGAAAAATCAGTTTTCAAAAGATCACAACCCCAGGACCTTTTGGCAATTTTCTTCTGAATACTCTCAAAATCTCTTTCATATCCCTTGATTTCACGAGAGGGTGTTCCTGAAAGGGAGGCATCATTTATTATGCTTTGGGCAGCTTTCCTGCCATCAGCAATGGCTTTTATAAGTGTTGACGCACCTCTTATGGCATCTCCGCCTGCATAAACCTTTTCAAGCCCTGTTTTATAAGTTTCAGGATCAACTTTAAGTTCAGGTTCGGGAAAGAACGGCACTACAACCTTTTGACCAATGGCAGATATGATGGTGTCGGCTTTTGTCTCAAAAAGAGAACCGTCAACTATTACAGGTCTTGGCCTTCCGCTGTCATCAGGTTCCCCTGGTTCCATTCTTAGACATCTTATCCCGGAAACCAGGCCGTTTTCAGCAATAACACTTTCAGGTGCAACCATCTCCTTAAATATTATTCCTTCGAACAGAGCATCTTCAATTTCCTCCATGTCTGCCGGCATTTCCCTGATACTTCTTCTATAGAGGATGGTCACTTTTCCGCCTTCTCCTGCCAGGCGTTTTGCCGCACGTGCAGCGTCCATGGCAGAATTGCCACCGCCGATGACAACAATATTTTTCCCTGTATCAATGTTTTTTCCCTGTCTGATTGCACATAAAAATTCAAGCTGATCAAAAACGCCTTTTGATTCAGAACCGGGCACATCAAGTTTGTATGCCTCCAAAGCACCTGCGGCGATATACACATAATCATACTCATCTCTTATGCTGTTGAATTTTTCTTTATCAACACTCTCGCCGTATTTAACATTAACACCCAGGGATATTATCCTGTCAATATCCCTTTTTATGCTTTTGTCATCAAGCCTGAAACTTGGGATGGCATCGGCTGCCATTCCTCCGGGAAAATTCTTGGCCTCAAAAACATCAACCAAAAACCCGTTCATCCTAAGGAAATAGGATGCGGAAAACCCGGATGGTCCGCCACCGATTATTGCGACACTAAGTCCGTTCTCTTCAAAAGGTTGAAGAACAGGATTTTTAGAGTACTGTTCTGCAATAAATCGTTTTATTTCCCTTATCTTAAGGGGGTTATCAAAATTTATCCTGGTACACTTCTCTGTGCAGGGGTGATCACATACCATTCCCTGGACACTTGGAAAGGGGTTGGTCTGCATAATTACCCTGAAAGCATCTTCAAACATACCTTTTGAAGTATAATACATATAGGAGGGAACATCCTGTCCTGCGGGGCAGGTTTCCCTGCACGGAGCATGCACGCAATCAAAGGCGTCAAGTTCTCTTTTGGTTTTAATATTTGACCAGGGAAAGCTCTTTTTGTGATATTTTTTATCGGTTTTTACCCTTTTTGCATACTTATCAAGGTTTGAAAGGATGGCTTCATTTTCATCAGCTCTGATTCCTGCCTTGATCTTTATATAGTTCGAGACGGAATCAGCCCCGTTTTCTCTAAATACCTTTTCTGCTTCTGTCAGGTATTGGGCAACTCTTCCATATCCGCCAGGTTTTAAAATATCCGAGCATATGGTAACAGGTTTAAGGCCGCATGAAAGAATATCTGTGATGTTAAAACAGTCAGCACCAGCTGAGAATGATATATCAAGCCGGCCACTGAACTGTTTCTGCAGTTTGGAGGCGAGATTGATACTTATGACATGGAGCGGCCTGCCGCTCATGTAAACCATCTGTTCTTTTTTGGGAAGCCTGCCTTTTCTGTTCTCGGCCTCCAGGGTGTTTGTGAGCTTTAAGTTGAATTCAACATCTGACTCTTTTGCTTTTTTTAGAAGATTTTTAATCAGCTTGATTCCTGCATCATATTTAAGATCATGTTCAAATGCAATGTCAGGGACTGTTATGTCAAAGCCGAGCCTGTTATTTAATATGTCTCTTAATTCGTCCGGTCCTAAAAGTGTGGGGTTAAGCTTAATTGTTGTGTTAAGTTTTCTTTGTTCTATGAAATAACTGCCGATTTTTTCTATCTCGTCAGGAGGGCAGCCGTGCATGGTGGAAATTGTGATGTTATCAGAAATAGTTGAAGGTATTTTAAGATCACTGGCCCCTGGAAAAATTTTTTCAGCAATTTCAAGTTTTTCTTTAAGCAGGCTGCCTGCTTCAGTCATTGTGTCCAGAAATTTCTGCACACCAGGGCTCAAAATACCTTCCATATTGTAGCCCACACTCATATTAAATATGAATCCGGTCTCGCTCCCTTTATCGATCTTTAGTTGTTTCTTTAGGATATGAATTGCAATAAAGGCATTTAGATATTCGTTATAAGATTCCTCTAGTTTCAGTTCCTGGGACCATTCACAATTATATCCCTCATCCTCCATATCTATGCACGGTTTTGTTATTTCCAGTTCATCCAGCACCTGGACCGTTTTAAGCTCAATGCACCTGGCGCCTGTAAGCCATGCAGAAATGATATTCTGTGATAGCTGTGTATGGGGTCCTGCAGCAACGCCCACAGGGGTTTCCAAAACCCGGCCGTAACGGTTTATCCTGAAAACATCGGCATCGGACGGTTTAAAAAAAAGATCTTTATGTATACCAAAGATTGTTCCTGTTTTCTCCTCTCTCTTAATCCAGGTTAATAGTTTTTCCAAAGAAAGGCAGGTAAATTTATCACTCATAACGCCTCTGAAATAGTAGTCAAATTACCACCCCCAGAGGAGGTGGCTTGTTTTTGTTGGTCCTGGAAGGTACGCTGATTCAAGTGCCTAAAGTGGCTAAAGTGAACTAAAGTGCCTAAAGTTAAGGAACTTCGTGACTTTTTTAATGGGTGGTTTTCACAAGGCCTGCGCGACAAATCAGACCAAGGGACTCGGGTCATTTGTAGTCAAAGAATTCGACTGTCTTGCCTGCCAAGATGCATAGTAGCAGTTGGCTCAGCCAAGAGCTTGATCGAGAATTTTAGACAATTTGAAAATGTTAAATATTACCTTGAACTTCCCCGCTGCAAGCGGGATAAATAGGCACTTTAGTTCACTTTAGTCACTTTAGATCACTTATGGCCAAGTAATTCCTTTACCTGGTAGAACCTTATTATGATACCACTACCTGAGGTAGTGGTTTAGGCCGAATAATAAACATCCATGGGCATCATGCTCACAACTTTCTAATAAATTCTTCTGTCTGCTCTATCCATAACCTCCATGAGCTTTTCAGCAGGATTTGCAAATCTGCTTAGGAAAATCATTGCTGCAATTATGTATGGTTTGTACCCTGCCTGGATATACTGGGGGACTCTGTACTGATCAAATACATCAGCCTGGACCTCGCCCTGTTCACAGCTTACGTCTGTAATGTCGGCAGGCAGGCAGTGCATGTAAAGAGCGTTTTTGTTCTTTGTTGTATTCATAAGTTCCCGGGTGCATTCCCATGAAACAAATTTTTTATTGTTTTCCAGACATTTCTTCTCAAGGTCCTTAAGTCCGTTATCATCGCCTGCACGTAGAAGCTCTGTTCTTTCTTCCATAACAGCATAAGGAGCCCAGCTCTTTGGATAAACAATATCAGCATCCTTAAAAGCATCTTCCATTGAATTTACGATCTCAAACTTTCCGTTGCTTTTTTCAGCATTTTTCTCTGCTATATCAACGACTTCATCCATAACATTATAACCTTCCGGATACGCAAAGCGTACATCCATTCCAAACCTTGTCATAAGCCCGATAACTCCCTGGGGTACGGAAAGGGGTTTGCCGTAGGAAGGTGAGTATGCCCAGGTCATGGCTATTTTTTTACCTTTCAGCTTATCAATTCCGCCAAACCATTTGATCAGGTGAAGTGCATCTGACATTGTCTGGGTAGGATGGTCAATATCGCACTGCAGGTTAACCAGTGTGGGACGTTGGGGAAGCACTCTCTCTTCATAACCCTGGTGTACGGATGCTGCAACCTCTTTCATGTATGTGTGACCAGCACCAAGAAACATATCATCCCTGATTCCTATGACGTCGGCAAGGAAAGATACCATGTTTGCAGTTTCCCTTATAGTTTCTCCGTGGGCAATCTGGGATTTTCCCTCATCAAGATCCTGGATGGTAAGACCTAAAAGGTTGCATGCCGAAGAAAAGCTGAAACGTGTTCTTGTTGAGTTGTCTCTGAAGAGCGACACAGCAAGTCCTGAATCGAAAACCCTGGGAGAGATGTTATTCTTTCTCATTGAGCGAAGGATTTCCGCCACCTGAAATACAGCTGCAATTTCATCATCTTTTTTGTTCCATGTCAGGAAAAAATCGTTGAGATACATGTTGTCTGTTTTTTTCACAGACAAGGATTTTATACTTTCAATAATTCTAATTTTGTCCAAGATATCCTCCAGGTTTTTTATTGTTTGGCATCCTTTATTTGCCTGCCTGTACTCAGGTTACAAATCCGGATCAAATTTTATAGTTTTTTCCAGAGTTTATTACCCATCTCTTTTGCAAAAGACAAAATGTCCTCTTCATTTGCTGTAATAAGTTTTCTGTTTTCCACAATAAGCCTGCCTGAAGATATGACACTATCCACATGTGACGACTCAATGCCGAACAAAAAGTGCCCCAGGAAATTATCCTGACTCATCTGAGTTGGAGTGTTGTAATCAAGGACAACCAGGTTGTTGTCACTATCTCCTCTGTATCTGTTCTCTTTTATAAATCTGTGAATATTCCTGAACCTTTGATAAATTTCCGGAAAACTTATCCCTTCTGTGCCCTGTCCCACAAAGAATGCCGATTTGGCGCTTCTCAGCATATCGGAATGCATACCGTCCGTTCCAAGCATAATATTTGAACCATGGGCTGAATAATCAGTAAGCCCCACATTGTTGTTCAGGTTGCTTTCAACATTTTCTACCACCCATACGCCTGAATCCTTAAGAGTTTTTTTCTCATCCTCATCAAGATGGATACAGTGGCCCAGGATTGATCCGGAAAGATCAAGTACACCTGCATCTGAAAAACGCTGGACAACTCTTTTTTTATAATTTTTCACACAGTGGTCCTGATCAGCCAGGTCTTCGGCAACATGGACATGGATACCGGTATTGTACTTTCCAGCAAGTTTTACAGCTTTTTCAAGAAGATCATCTTCCACTGTAAAGGATGCATGAAGGCCGACATGGCCCTGGTTTCCTGCTTTAAGGAAGTTTTCGGTTTCACAGAGCCCTGCATCTCTTATTTTCTCGCCACCACGGTCTGAAATTTCATAACAGAGGAGATGGGAGATGCCAATGAAGTCAAATGCCTGTTTAATGATAGAGAGCGAACCCTCCACAGCAAAAGGGGAGGCATGGTGATCAATAACAAAAGTGACACCGTTTTTGGCGCAAAAAAGAGCCGCTGCAAGTGCACTGGCCTTTATCATGTCAAGGTCAAGGTTCTTGTCCAGGTTCCACCAGATGTATTTCAGGATCTCAACAAAATTTTCAGGAGTTTTGGCAGGTGCCGGCATGCCCCTGGCAAGTGTTGAATAGATATGATGATGACCGCAGCCAAACGATTTTGTTACAAACTTGCCCTTTGCATCCAGGACTCTTGATCTGTCACCGGGTTTAAGGTCAATGACGTCAACCAAGTTTATTCCGCCGTCTATCCCCTGATCCACCTCTATATCAGTTTTTTTAAAGGTTAAACCCTGCCAGTCAATAAAGGTTGCATCTTTTATATAAAGAGTCATTATTTTATCCTCTGTCCAACAGGTAGTTCATAACGTCTTTTCCCGTCAAACCTGTATAGAGCATTGATTACCGCAGGTGCCGTGGGAACAAGTCCTATCTCACCCACACCCTTTGCTCCCATTGGTCCCCTGGGATCTTTTACCTCAACTGGTTTAACGATTATTTCAGGCATTGATTTTATCTTTGGGACTCCAAGTTTTGCCATGCTTGCAGATACAAGATCTCCTTTGTCAAGTTCCAGTTTTTCAGTAAAAGCATAACCAAGACCCATCATAACAGCGCCTTCTATCTGGCCTTCAAAAAGTTTGGGATTGATCACTTTGCCTGCATCATGGGCTGCAATCACTTTCTCGACTCGGCCCTTGTTGTCAAGGGTTACAACCTGGGCTGCATACCCGTACGCAAAATGGGTTTCAGGGTTCTTCACATTCTTGCCAGGTCTTGTTGTCCAGTCACAGAACCACCTTCCCTTGAATTTTTTTCCAACAAGATCCTTAAGCCTTGTTTTTTTAAGTTCTTTTTTCAGCTTTTCCGCGGCAGCAATAAGAGAATTTCCCAATAGAAAGGTTCCCCTGCTTGCAGTTGTTGTTCCGCCTATAACCTCGGAATCGGTGCTTGACACAACATCGATCTCAACATCTTCTAATCCTGCCACATCATAGAGGATCTGTTTTGAGATGGTGTCAACACCCTGGCCCATCTCGGTCCATCCGTGATGTATTACGACTTTTTTATCGGAAACAACTTCAATTTCAGCTTCACTTTCATCGATCAGGCCGTTTCCAAACCCGATATTTTTTATGCCAAGGGCAAGGCCTGCATATCTGGCACTGTAATAATCATCCTTTACAGCATTAAGAGTATCCCTCAAACCTACACCCTCACCCAAAACCTGGCCTGTTGCAGTCATTGACCCTTTTTTCAAGGCATTATTAAATCTGAACTGCCATTGATCAAACCCGCCTTTCTCGCAAAGCTCGTCAATCATGCATTCAACTGCATATGTAACCTGGTTTACACCAAATCCCCTCATTGCACCTGCAGGAAGGTTGTTGGTATATACGGCTCTTGAAACCACATCCACCACAGGCACATGATATCCGCCTGAAGCATGGCCTGCTGCACGGTTCAGTACTTCTCCGCCAAGGGAGGCATAGGCACCTGTATCGCCGATAATATCAGCAGAAAGGGCTGTCAACATACCTTTTTCATCACACCCTATCTTGTATTTCATGATAAATGGATGTCTCTTTACATGCATCCTGATGGACTCTTCACGGGAAAGACTAACCTTTACGGGTTTTTTAAGATGATAGGAGAAGAGAGCTGCGTGCCCCTGGACCGTCAGATCTTCTTTTCCACCAAAGGCACCGCCGCAGGGAACAAGGGTTGCTATCACCTTTTCCTTGGGAAGTCCAAGAATTCTTGAAATAGCGTGCCTGTCTTCATAAATTCCCTGGCTTTGGGTGTATATCTGTATGCCTTTATTTTCAAGGGGTCTTGCTATTGCGGTCTCAGGCTCAAGAAAGGCATGTTCAAGCAGCTGTGTGCGGTATTGGGCAGAAACAGTATAAGCCGATGACTTAAATGCTTCATCAATGTCACCGCCCCTGGAAAATTCGGTAATTGCAAGCAGGTTGCCTTTGTCGTGTACTTTAATTTTGTCTTTAAGCGCCTCAACAGGATCTGTAACAGGTTCCAGGACATTATATTCAACCTCAATAAGTATGACAGCTTTCCTGGCAGTCTCCTCATCTTTGGCAACAACCCCTGCAAGCACATCACCGATGTATCTGGTTTTCTCTCCTTCAAGAACCATCACAGGCCAGTCCTTATGGATTATGCCGGTCATCCTGTCACCTGGAATCTCTTTTCCGGTAAAGACCCTTACTACACCGGGCAATTTTTCAGCTTTTTCCGTATTAATGCTGATTACCTCTGCCCTGGGATGGTCGCTGAATCTAAGTGCGCCAAAGAGCATGCCGGGAAATCTCATATCATCGACAAACTCTCTTTTCCCAAGTGCTGTGAGATATGCATCATGTTTTGGTCTGCTTTTACCCACACCGACATTTTCAAGAAGCTCAATTTCCTTTTTGTCCCTAAGCGATTCTGCAGCAAGTACCACAGCATCAATTATCTTTGCGTAACCTGTGCAGCGGCACAGGTTTGCACCAAGAGCTTTTTTAATTTCATCGCGGTTGGGAAAAGAGTTGTTTTGAAGAAGAATTTTTGTCCGTGAAAGAAAGCCTGGGGTACAGAATCCGCATTGTACTGCGCCCTGTTTAACAAAGGCTTTTGCTAAGAGATCCTTGAGAACAGGGGCAAAACCTTCTATTGTAACGATGTCAGCACCCTTGATTTTTTTCATGGGCGTTCTGCACGACAGAGCCGGTTTGCCGTTAATTTCAATAAGACAGGCTCCGCATACGCCTTGCCCGGAGCATCCGTTCTTTACAGAGACAATGCCTTGATCCTCCCTTAGCCAGGTAAGAAGGGGAAGGTCATCACTGCCTTTGAACGATATGGATCTTCCGTTTAATTTAAACTCAATCACAAATCCCTCCGTTTATTTGATTATATGGGTTCCACATCTTCCATTAATCGCCTGTTTCAGATTGTCAGGTTTAGTTATGATCGCTTTTTTCCCACCGTTTTGGAGAAACCAGAGAATTGCCTGTATCTTTGGAAGCATGCTTCCTGCTGCAAAATGGCCATCTTCCATATACTCTCTTGCCTGGTCAGCTGTTATTTCAGATAAAGCTTTTTCATTTTCCTGTCCGAAATTGAGACATACCCTGTCAACACCTGTTGAGATGATCAGTAGATCCGCCTTAAGATTCCTGGCAAGCAATGCCGAAGCAAAGTCCTTATCTATAACGGCACTTACCCCTTCAAGGGTTCCATCCTTGTTTTCTATAACCGGAATGCCGCCTCCGCCAACAGCAATAACGCTGTAATTGCTTTTTACCAGCTCTTTAACCATATCCATTTCAATGATTTCCACAGGTTTTGGCGAAGGAACCACTCTTCTGTATCCCCGCCCTGCATCAAATACCATTTTCCAGTCAGGATGATCCTTTGCAATCTTCTTGGCCTTTTCATCTTCACAAAAAGTGCCAATGGGTTTTGTGGGATTTTTAAAGCCCGGATCTTGTTTTGAAACCTTAACCTGTGTAACAACGGTTACGGCCTTTTGTTCTATCTTCCTTATCTTAAATTCATTGTCCAGGGCCTGCTGGATCTGGTAGCCTATGGCCCCCTGGGTGTCGGCCACACAACTCTGGAGCGGAACAAAATGAAGTCCCTCATGCTCATATGCAATTTCAGATCTTCTAAAGATAAAACCAACCTGGGGTCCGTTTCCGTGTGTAATAACAACCCCATATCCGACTTCAATGATGTCAACAATGTGCTTTACTGTTTTTTTTATTTCTTGGTACTGATCTTCCACTTTTAAATGGTGTTTGTCCCGTATCAATGAATTTCCACCAATGGCGACTACAGCAAATTTCTTCATGGCTCAACCTTCAGATCTCGTTAAGTGGTTTTCATATACATTGACGGAATAGCCGCATACATTGCAGCAGCCTCAACAAGTTCTTTTTTCCAGGTTTTTTCGTTGGGAGCATGTGCCTGATCTTCATGGCCCGGACCGAATCCAATGCAGGGGATTCCAAATCTTCCCATTATAGAGACACCGTTTGTGGAGAATGTCCATTTGTCAACAACAGGATCTTTGTTAAAAAGCTCTCTGTATGCAGATACAAGGCTTACGCAGGCATCATGGTCTTCATTAAGGACCCATGCCGGAAAATATGCTTCACTAGGGTAAACAAGACCTGTGTATGCAGGTTTGTCGTAGTTGTACATTGAAACAACAGCCTTAAATTCTTTTACCGAAGTAAGTTCTCTGATTTCATCAAGCGCTCCTTCCCATGTTTCACCCAAGGTCAGACGTCTGTCAATTGAGATGCTGCATCCGTCAGCGACAGCACATCTTGAAGGGGATGAAAAGAATATCTCAGAAACCGTAAGAGTGCCTTTACCCAGGAAATCATCATTTTTCAATTTTTGGTTCAGTTCCTGAAGATCATTGAGAATCGGTCCCATTTTAAAAATTGCATTGTCTCCTCTTTCAGGAGCCGAACCATGGCAGCTGACACCGCTTGTTTCAACCTTTATTTCCATTCTTCCCCTCTGCCCCCTGTAAATGCGGCATGAAGTGGGTTCTGTGGAGACTACAAGATCAGGTCTGATTTTGCTCTGTTCAATAAGATATTGCCAGCATAGACCGTCACAGTCCTCTTCCTGAACAGTTCCTGTTACAAGCAGTGTATAATCATCTTCCAGGCCCAGGTCTTTAATTATTTTTCCGGCATAAACCATGGAAGCCATTCCGCCTTTCTGGTCACTTGCACCTCTTCCCACAATGATCTCATCATCTTCATACCCTTCATAGGGGTCATAATCCCAGTTCTCCATGTTTCCAACACCAACAGTATCTATGTGAGCATCCATTGCGATAAGGGTTTTGCCTTTTCCGATATATCCCAGAATATTTCCCATGGGATCAATTTCAATCCAATCGAAACCCACAAGTTCCATCTCTTGTTTAATTCTCAGTACAACATCTTTTTCATCACAACTTTCACTGGGAATTGCAATCATGTCGCGGAGAAATTTTGACATCCGGGGTTTATACTCTTCAGCTTTTTTTAATATCTCTCTGTAATCAGGCTTCATTTATTCCTTCCTATAATTTTTCAAGCAGTCCGGTTTTTTTGTTAAAATCATCAATCAGGGAATCAATCTCTTCAGCCTTATCTACAATAGAGGTCCAGTAAGAGTCATTGTACCACTGTTCCTGGATCTCTTCATAGGTTTTCCCCTGTTGTTCAACCCATGTATAGTATTTCAGATTGTGAATGCGTTTTTTACCGTAATAGGTCAGCTCTTCCATATAATCGATTGTAAGACCCTGTAGATATCTTGAATAAACAGCTTCAGCATCTTTATCTGAAAAACTTCCCAACTCTTGCGTCAGCTCATCAAGCCTGCTTTTGTACATCTCCATTGAATCGGTCAGAACAGTCACCACCAGGTCGTTTTCGGTAAGTTCATAGTACTTTGCGAATTTTATTGCAGATGCAAGGTTTGAAGCTCCTGAAATTCCAACCAGATCAAGATTGTTTACAATATTATCTGACACACCTTTTTCTTTAAGAAGTTTTTTCCCATCAGGTTCATTAAAAAGGCGGATCAGGTTCATGGGAACATTGTCATCTATGGCAACAATAAAGTCGGTATTTTTAGTATTGTGAATCCAGGGTATATGTTTGTCACCAATACCTTCGATCCTGTGGGCACCAAATCCGTTATTAAGAAGTGTGGGGCACTGGAGGGCTTCGCTTGCAACAATTTTGCATTCAGGGAATATTTTCTTCAGGAAATCACCTGATGCAATTGTTCCGCCGGAACCTGTCGCGGAAACAAAACCCCTTATCCTGTCACCCTCTTTCAGAACACTCTTTAATACATCAAGCATTGCAGGTCCTGTAACTTCATGGTGCCACAGGTAGTTTCCAAACTCATCAAACTGGTTGAAGATTACAAGATCTTCACCTGAATTTCTAAGTTCCCAGCATTTATCGAATATCTCTTTTACATTACTTTCAGAACCTGGGGTCTTGATGATCCTGCCAGCAACTTTTTTCAACCATTCAAAACGCTCGCGGCTCATCTCTTCGGGCAGGATTGCAATGGATTCACATCCTAGAAGGGCTGAATCATATGCTCCGCCCCTGCAGTAATTACCTGTTGAAGGCCAAACCGCTTTCTGTTTTGTGGAATCAAACTGTCCTGTAACAAGTCTTGGAACAAGACATCCAAAAGCTGCACCTACTTTATGGGCACCTGTTGGAAAATACTTGCCCACAAGAGCAATGATACGTGCTTTAACACCTGTCAGCTCTTCAGGAAATTCCATGAAGTTTACGCCTGTATATCCGCCGCCGACCTCCTTGGGCTCATTCTGCCATGAAATCCTGAAAAGATTCAGCGGATCAAGATCCCAGAGACCTACGTTCTTAAGCCTGTCCTGTATCTTTTCCGGGATTAAAGAAGGGTCCCTCTGCTGTTTCAGAGTGGGAATAATGATGTCTCTTTCCCTGGCATGTTCCATTGTCCTGTTTAAGGCATCCGGGAAAACAGTTAAATCGATCATGGTTTTTATCTCCTGTGTTGCATTTTTATATTATAAGCAAATTATAGCTTTAGATAAGATGCAATTATCCTGAATTTATCAATTGACGGTTCAACTTTGAAGTACTGCATATTTGTAAGTTCAACCGATTTCATGGCACTGTTAATATCCTTTAAGCCGCTTCCTGTATTAATAACAACCACAGATTCATCACAAGAAAACATGCCTGTTTCTGCAGCTTTTAGAACGCCTGCCCATGTGGCGGCACCAGCAGGCTCCGCAAAAACTCCGGTTTTCCCGGCAAGATCGGGAATCGCTTTTAGAATTTCTTCATCACTTACCGTTATGAACTCTCCTTTGGTTTTATTTACTGCATCAAGGGCTTTAACCCGGTCCCTTGGAAGTCCGGCACTGATACTGTCTGCAATAGTTTCTGCAACTACCGCAGGTTTTGTAATAATATCCTCATTGTTTTTCCAGGCCTGATACATATAGCTGCTGCCTTCAGCCTGGATTCCGACAAGCCTTGGCATTATGTCAATCCACCCCATTTCAAGGAGATCCTTAAGCCCTTTATGAATACCGCCAATTATGCAGCCGTCACCCACACTGACGAAAATTGTGTCAGGTGCTTTCCACTTTAGCTGTTCACAAATTTCAAAAGAGCAGGTTTTTTTGCCTTCTGACATATATGGATTATAGCCTGTATTCCTGTTGTACCAACCGTACTCTTTTGCTACTTTCAGGCAGAGATCAAATGCGTCATCATATGTCCCGTTAACAAGTATAACTTTTGATCCAAACATAAGCAGCTGGGCAATTTTCGCCTTAGGCGCAGATACTGGAACAAAGATCACATTTTCCTGTCCAACAGAAGCGCAAAGACCGCTTAATGCAGCAGCTGCATTACCTGTGCTTGCAGTTGTAATAACCTTGGCTCTCTTTTCCCATGCCTTTACAACGGCAATTGCGCTTGCCCTGTCTTTAAACGATGCTGTGGGCAATCGTCCATCGTCTTTTAAATATAGATCCTTTATGCCAAGCCTGGTGGCTAACTTTTCCAGGTGGTAGAGCGGGGTTGGGCCAACAGAGAGCCTGGGCACAGGGGAATCCTCATTTACCGGAAGAAGGGGTCCGTATCTCCAGACGGATTGGTCTTTATTGTTGGCAAGACAATGTTTTGTAAAATCTTTTTTTATGGAATCATAATCATACTTGATATCAAGGATTCCTTCATTCCCATGATCCGGGCAGATATATTCAAATTGATCTTTTTTAAAAAACTTGCCGCAAATCACACATTTTGCACCTGTTACATATTTCATATTGCCTCCGGCATGATTTAAAAAAATATGTTATTTCACCAGAAACTGATCCATTAAAAAGTCAAGATCAAGCTCCGGATACAAGGGAAATCTCTTTAAAAGATTTCTGGATCTTTTGATGGAATCCTGTTTCATTTTTTCGTCAATTATACAGTTTGCAAGGATTTTCAACCATCTGCTTAAATACTGGAGGTATTTTATGCAAAAAGAGGTCTTATATTATCTGACATAAGCAATTTTCCGCAGATTCGATCAGCTTCCAGGATTGTATCATCAATATCTATGGTCTCAAGCTTTCGGTCGCGCATAAGTATTTTACCGTTAACAATTGTGGTCTGAACATCCTGGGTAGTTGCTGAATAAACCAGTTGGGAAACAGGATCACGGTTGATGCCGGGCGAAGTATGCGCTTTTTTCAGATCAACTAAAACTATATCTGCTTTTTTACCTGTTTCAATACTTCCCAGTTCATCTTCCATTCCCATTGCCTTTGCTCCGCCAAGTGTGGCCATTTCAAACACCTGGTGTGCAGGCAGAGCTGTTGGTGACAGCAGCCTGACCTTTTGTATCAAAGCAGCATGGCGCATCTCCCTGAACATGCTCAGGTTGTTGTTGCATGGGGCACCATCTGCTGCCAGAGATACATTTGCTCCCATCTTCAGCAGTTCAGGAATTTTAGCAATACCAGATGCAAGTTTAAGATTACTGCCAGGACAGTGAGCTATTTTCGTACCTGTATCACTGAGTATTTTCATCTCTTCATCATTGAGCCAGATGCAATGGGCAAGAACAAGATTTTCTCCGGTAAGTCCTAATTTTTCCAGGTATTTCACATTACGCATGCCTCTCTCCTGCTCAACCAGTGCAATTTCCCAACGGTTTTCAGAAGCATGGGTATGAACAATAATATCGTTATCGCGTGACAGATCACTTACTTTAAGAAGAAGATCATCGCTGCAGGAAACAACAAATCGTGGAGTGAATGCGTATTTTATCCTTCCGTTGGCAGCGCCGTGCCATTTGTTCATCAGATATGTGCTTTGCTTAATGGAATCCCAGGTGTTCTCCATTAAACCGGCCGGCACTCCGCTTCCATGATCCATCATACATTTCCCAACAACTGCACGATACCCGGTATCCTGCACTGTCTCGCATATTGCTTCTGTATGATTCACAGTACCCATGTCAATAATTGCGGTTGTACCGCCCATAATAAGCTCTGCAATTCCAAGCCTGGCCGATACTGCGTTGGACTCAAAAGTATGGCATGCTTCCAGGGGCCATATTCGTTTTTTTAACCAGTCCAGAAGTTCCATGTCATCTGCCAGGCTCCGGAAAAGAACCTGAGTCAGATGAATGTGAGATTGAATAAGTCCGGGAATTATAACAAGACCTGAAGCATCAATCTCTTTTTCTGCTTTTAAGTCAAGGCTGGAACCTATCTCTTTTATCAGGTCGTTTTCGATGAGAATATCGGCTTCAAGAATTTCTCTGCCGGAATTCATCGTTACTACAGTGCCGTTTTTTATAAGAATTTGTGACACACTTTCTCCTTACCGAATGAAAATTGCATTCTTATTACAAAAAAGAACAGGAGTCTCCAGTGTTGTTTTTATTTTCAGATTAAACACTAAAATAAAACATTGGGAATGTCAATTATTTTTAAATATTAATTCAAACTTTTTAATTATCATTCAAAAATTTTGTATCAAAAGGTGTCAGGTCTTGACATTGGACACAGGTACGAGAGAAATGACGGAAATAAAACCAATATCGACCACTAGTGCAGCGTCTTAAAAGTTATATGCACGATGTTATCAATTTAACATGTCCTCAAATCACAGGAACTACCTTAAAAAATCCGAATATCGAAATCCGAAATCCGAAACAATATCAAAATCCGAATGTTCAAAATCAAAAACAAATGCGGCTAACTACCTCGATTTTAAAATGTTTTGTGAATTTGAATTTATGTCATTCGAATTTGTTTAGAATTTCGATATTCGAATTTCGGATTTCCCCGTCTCTGATAAGTGGATTAAATGTAACCCTGTTGAGGACATTTTATTTTGCCAATTTGAAATACATAATTTATGAGACGGGGCACTAGTGTCTTAAAAAACTTTTAATTTGATTCTGCGCCCAACGGTAAGCCATTCTCGGTTGTGTGTAGAACCCTTGAGCATACTTTTGCCCGGGACAGCATCATCAGCGCTTTTTTGAATTGAAATTCCAAGAGACTAAAGCCCCCTCTGGGGCTAAACCAAAGCCGGGTTCTCCCTCAGGGCCGGAGGCTGGGCCCGGATCTTTACTATACCTTTTAAGAAATTATGGCTCATCGTGGATTAGTGTGAAGACCATTGTTTTTTTACTTTCGTTCAGATTGCTCAGAATTCCCCTTTATTTTAAGTGGTGAAAAGTAAGTTCTCAACAGATCCGGGTATAGTCTCCTTTCCTGGGGGGCCATGCGGGCCTCTTTTTTGTGGGGAGGTGGGGCAAAGCCATAAGCACATAAAACTTGACATAAATGTTAAGATATTGATTTATAGTAAATGTTTAGATGTTTTTGCAGCCTCCTCCTGCGATTCAATATTGGAAACTCCAGTGCAACAACATTTTCCAATTCTGAGAACTACCCACAACGTTAATCAATAAAACCTTTCATACATGCAACAGGCAAGGTGCAATGCTAAACACCGATCACATATCAATCCCATTTATCCGGTACTCCGGAGCTCAATTACTCGAGCAAGGAACCTTTTTATGAGTGGGCTGGCCCTGTGCATTGTGCTCATAGCCGCTTTTTTGCACGCTGGCTGGAACTATCTGCTTAAAAAAAGCCAAAAAAAGATAGTGTTCATCTGGTGGTTCCTGCTGGTTGCACTGGTCATTTATTTTCCTATGTTTCTCTATTTCTGGCCCAAGACTATCATCTCAGCACAGGGCTGGACATGCGTAGCAGCTACCGGACTCCTGCACTTTCTCTATTTCTGGTTCATGGGAGGCGCTTACGAGCGGGGGGATCTCTCACTGGTCTATCCGCTTTCCCGTGGTTCGGGGCCCCTCTTTGTGCCTTTTCTTGCCGTTGTTCTAATCCATGAACAAATCTCTCTCTTCGGAGCGTTCGGCATTGCCCTGGTTGTTTTCGGCATCTATGTAATTCATCTGCCATCCTTTTCCGGAAAATCCTTTCTTGAGCCCTTCCTGACACTGCGGGGCGGAGGTTCTCTCTGGGCACTTTGTACTGGCGGGACTATTGCAGCCTATTCATTAGTGGATAAGGTGGGTGTTGGCTTTGTGCATCCACCGGTATACATATACCTGATGCTT
>JAUWLP010000020.1 GCA_030613575.1 Desulfobacteraceae bacterium | reverse complement strand
CTTCAGGAAGATTCCAATATCCTTTAAAGATCATAGGCCCCTTCATGGTGATTTCACCAACCTGTCGTTTCGAAACCGGACGATCATAATCATCGCCGAGCTCTACTTTCCCAAGCGGGATCATCTTGCCGGCAGAACCGGGCCTGTCATTGTAACGTCCCATTGTTGCCAAACCGGTTGTCTCTGTTTGACCATAAATACAGTAAAAGGTTCCGCCGGTGGCTTTTTGATATTTCTCGATGGTCTCCGGTGTATCCAGCCCCATCACGGCCCTGATGCTTTTGATATCTTTACCTGTTTGCTCATGCGCTTCAAGGATGGAGGCGAGTATGGGCGAAAAATCGAACAATATGGAAACTTTTTTATCTGCAATGAGTTCCACCGCCTTATCAGCATCAAATTTACTCATATTGACATTCAAGGCACCCGCTTGAAAGCTGTTTATGGCCATAAAAAGACCGCCCACATGAAACAGGGGCAAAAGATTCAAATGAACGTCTTTAGATGTCAGGTTAAAACAGTAATTTAAATGCAGACCGGCGCATAGAAGATTGCCATGGCTCAATAAAGCGCCCCTGGGTCTTCCTGCCACGGCTGCTGTATGAATAATGACAAATCCATCATCATTGGAAACATCGGCTATTTTAAAATCACCCTGGTTATTTATCAAAGAATCAAAGTCGAAAAAATCGCCGCCTCCGGGCTTGAGGTTATAATAATTTTTTACTGATGGAAGACTATCTTTCAAGCCCTCAATCAGTTTCTGAAACTCTGCATCAACAAAAAGACCTGCAGGCGCACAATCATTCTGGTTAAAAATGATTTCGTCGGCCGAAAGACGCCAGTTAATCGGCAGGATAATAGCCCCTAATGCCGCCGCCGCTCCGTAAAGGAGAAAATATTCAAGGCTGTTTTTTCCTAACACTCCGATGCGATCGCCTTTTTTAATGCCGGATGTTTGCAAACCGCAGGCAAGATGATCGACCATCTCTTTAAACCGGTTAAATGTTACACTCCGGTTGTCGTCAGCTTCGAACCATGCGTCGGTATCATTGAAACATACCGCATTACGATTCATAAGATCATAAAAGGTAAAATCGTATAGTCCCATATTCAGACCTCGATATTTCGTTAAAAAAGTCCCATCAATAAATATTTTGGAAATAAAACATCATGATGCTGGTTGCTGGTTGCTGGTTAAAAAAATCTCATCAATAAACATTTCGGAAATAAATTGCGGGGTATGCATGATTAAAACAGGTTACGCGTTCTATGTTTTTGTCGTTGGAACACGTAACCTGCAATTTTAAAGATTATATATGCAGTTTTTACTTATTCAGGAAATGTAGCTTCAAAAGTCGCCACCTTGGTCAGGCCGTCCGCTTTGAAAACAGCAGCGCCGCCTTTGACATGAACCGGAACGGAATATTGAGGAATCTCTGTCCACCATTTTTCGAGCTGGGCCCAAACATTGGTTCCTTTTTCTTTCAGTTTGAAGCCACCGGTAACCAGCAGACTCAACAAAGACTGTCTCACATCAAAGTGAGCATTCACTCTCACCTGGTTTGTCTTGCCGGCAGGGATCCACATGGTCTCAGTGGAACTGACCGTGTTAAGATCAAACTCTTCAAAAGCGATGGTGAACTTTAAATTCTCCATCTTTACAGGGTAATCATTTGGATTTTCAACGTTAAAGATGAACGCCAGACTGAGGGGGGCCCCTACGTTGTCCGGCTTTCCTTTGGTGGGTTGAACTTTTTTTGAAAAGTACCAGTATCCAAAAGCATGGGCAACTTCCATTGAGTCGAGGGTAACCACCGGCGCCTTGAAATTCTTCTGAGTGGGTTTTGTCATCATCCCGGCGCAACCCCCAAGCAGAACAACAATGGAGACAACACTTAAACATTTAAGTATAATTGACTTTCTGTGCATTTTATTCCTCCCTTATTCTATTAAAGGGTTAGGTAAGCCATCTTTTTCTTCGCTTATAGTGCTTTACATCCCGAAAACTTTTTCTTCTACCAATATCGGTAATGCCCAGGTAGAAATCCTTGATATCCGGATTTTCCCTAAGTTTCTCGGCCGTGTCGTCCATAACTATGCGACCGTTCTCCATCACGTAGGCATACGGAGCAACATTAAGGGCAAGTTTGGCATTCTGTTCCACCAGAAGAATCGATATATTCTCCTCCTGGTTAAGCTTTGTAATAATATTGAAAATTTCATGGATAAGAAGCGGAGCCAGACCCATGGAAGGCTCATCCAAAAGGATCATCTCGGGACTGGTCATTAAAGCACGCCCGACAACCGTCATCTGCTGTTCTCCACCACTGATAAAACCAGCGATTTCACTGCGCTTTTCCTTTAACCGCGGAAAGTAGTTATATACCATTTCCAGCCCGTCCTTGACCGACCTGCCATACTTTTTCATATGGGCACCTACTTTCAGATTCTCCTCCACGGTCAGGTGTTCAAATACCCTGCGCCCTTCGATAACCTGGACTATGCCCATTTTTGCTATCTTTTCAGCGCCTAATTTATCGATACGCCGTCCCATGAATTCAATCGACCCGTCGGTCACTTCCCCGTCCTCATGTCGCAAAAGTCCGGAGATCGCTTTCAATATCGTACTTTTACCGGCCCCATTGGCGCCCAGAAGGGTAACAATCCCCCCTTTGGGAACCTCAATGGAAACACCTTTTATTACCAGAATTACCTCGTGATATTTGACCTCAATATTGTTGATCTTTAAGATCATTTTTTCATTGGACAAAGCTTAAAGACCTCCTTGTGGGCACTATAAATTTCCGACTTCGATTGTAAATTGAATAAAATTTTTCATATCTTTAATTAGTCAATCTTCAATCTTCAATTGTCAATCATTAACTACCATCCAAGCCATTCATTAGCCCATTTATCAGGCCACCTTTTCTTCAGGTCAACTTCATCGAGCAGTGAGAACTTCCCATTTTTATATTCATAGATCTTTGCTACGCTTTGAGACCTGTGATCTGTTGCAGTATATGTTACCGGAGCAATGCCAAGACCGATTTCAAAGTCCCTCATTGTCTCAAAACCATTTTTAAGGATCCCTTCCCCTGACAAATCTCCTGCCTTATCCGCCCGCCTCAAAGCTTCCGCAAGCCCCAGTGCACTTGCCCATGCCTGAACTGTATGTATTGTCCGTTTTTCCAGAGGGATTCCGGGGTTATACTTTTTGGCATATTCGATAACCTTGTCCATCAAAGGAACGTCAAGTCCAAAAAACGCCCACGGAGCACATCCGATAGCGCCCTCAGCTGCCTTTCCTGCCAACTTGGGAAGATTCTCATCATATCCCCAGCATTTAATGAGATTATCGGCGCCCAGTGCCAGTGCATAAGAATCACGCAGCGTTGCAGCAACAGACATCACCGTATTGGTGTGCAGGAGGACATCCGGCTTAAATTGTTTTAATGCCAGAATCTGACTCTTGGTATCGATTGCAAATAACGATATGTTTTGGTCAGGGCCAATTTCAAAACCGAGCATATTAGCCTGCTCTTTTGCCGCCTTAATTGATGAACTGCTGAAGGGAGAAGCAGTCATATAGCACATAGCAATTCTTGGCTTGCGTTTGCCATAATCAGGTTTTTGGGGCCATTTTTTATCAAACCATGCAGTTATGAGCCCCCTTGACTGGGTCGAATAGTCCGTTGCAAAAAACAGATTATAGGGTGTCTTTTCTGGTTTGCATAAATGTCCCGAATAAGACGCCGATATATAAGGAATCTTGTCTCTGGCTACCGTCGGCGCTAATGCTTCTGTATCGCCAGTTCCCCAACCTAAAATAGCCACACATTTTAGTCGCTTAAACAAGTTGTATTTAGTCAGGGCCTCGGGAATACGATATCCATAATCAAACTGATAAAGCTTGATCTGCTTTCCGTTAATCCCTCCATTATCATTTACATAATGAATCGCTTCTGCAATGCCCAGGGCATAATCCTTGCCCACATCCGAGGTCGCTCCGGTCATGTCATTGAGCGATCCCACCTTAATTGTTGCGGCTCCGGCCATGGAAGAAAATCCAACAAAAAGGGCCACAATAAATAGTGATATTATAAACTTTGACCACATATTTTTAGCAAACATAATTTCTTTCCCCCCTTCTTATGAGAGTATCATTTTCATCGGGTTCCTGACAAATTCTTACTTTTATCACCTCCTTTTCCTCTAAAAATATTGTTGAGCAGTTGAATGCGAACTTGCACAATCACTCAACTATTCAATTCTAATACGAAAAGGGCCACAGGTTGAAAAAATTTTTAATTTGCCACCACCGATAGGCCAAACCATTGGGTTCAAATATCATAAATAAACATATGGCCAGACCAAATACAGCCTCTTTAATAAACAAAAAATCCATTAATAATTTGGGATAAATATCTGCAAGAGGCATGATGGCCAATTGTAAAACCTCCATCACCACGACCATGAATATGGATCCAAAAATAGTCCCGTGGATAGAGCCGACCCCGCCGATAAGGATCACTCCCACCAGCCACAAAGACCAGAACCAGGGGAAGTGTTCGGGGCTTACGGCAGCAAGGTTGCTGATCCAAAACGCCCCGGCAATTCCGCCGATAAATCCGGCCACAAAAAAGGCAAGAAGCTTATATTTGACAACATTAATTCCCATGACCTCCGCAGAAATGTCATTGTCACGTATGGCCACCCAGGCCCGGCCGACTCTCGACCTGAGCAGGTTGCCCATGATTATAACACAGAGAATCACAAAGACAAGCATCATAAAATATACTTTAAGGTCACTGTCAATAACCCACGGTCCTACCTTGATGGTCCCCGGAGGCAAAGAAAAGGCCTGTCCTCGTCCGCCGATCCGGCTTACATATCCCGTAATAATAAAATCTACGGTAATGAACTGGGCGGCCATGGTTGTTAATATAAGATAAAACCCTTTAACCCTGGCGGAAGGAAGTCCGAACAAAACACTCCAGATGCCGGCCGTAACTGCGGCGATTAGGATGCTGACAGGATAAGCGATGCCATAGTCCATCATGATTTTGGGCCAGGGGAATTCCAGGGTCAGGAGAGTGCTTGTATATGCGCCAACCGCAATAAATGCAGCATGTCCAAGTGTTAACTGGCCGCAATAGCCGATTAGAAGTTGCACACCCAAAGCACCCAGTATTGTATATCCAATCGAATTGCAAACACTTAGCCAATAAGAATCTGCAACCAGCGGGATAACAACAAACAAAATGATAAAGAGCAGAATCATTTTGCCCTTGATAAATTTCGTCTGCCACCAGGCATGATCTTGAACATAATTTTGATGGTAAACTCCGCAGGGAAGCCAGGTTGTCGACATAAAAAAACTCCGTTTTAATTAAAATTTTTCGATTGAAAATTGGAATTTTGAATAAAAAATGTTTTTTTTCTTAAATCAAAAATCTTCAATCATCAATCGTCAATTACATTACACTCTTTCAATCCGCTCCCAGCCCCAGAGCCCGTGCGGCTTAAAAAGCAGGAATATGACCATGAAAACAAAAGGAGCTACCTCTTTGACGCCACCAAGAAAATATTTATCCAGGTATGTGCCACAGAGGTTCTGTAATATACCTATGGCGATACCGCCGACAATTGCTCCGGGTATGGAGTTGAGACCCCCCAGTACAACCGCAGGCAAAACCAGCAGTCCAAGATATCCGACCGATATGTTAAGCCCGTTGATGTTGCCCAAAAGGGTACCGCCGACACCGGCAGCCATGAAAGCGATGGCCCAGGACGCTGCATAGACGAATCTTGCGCTCACACCCAGGGAAAGAGCAGCCATCTCATCGTCGGCCGTTGCCTGCATGGCAAGGCCCCAACGAGTATATTTAAAAAAGCAGACAAAAACGATTAAAAGAATAATGGCTGCCACAAAGCTCCATAGATATGCCTGACCAACAATGACGGGTCCGATGTGAATCGGCTCAATTGAAAAAACCGGTGGAGTGAATACGCGGGTATCGGTACCCCATATTAATTCCACCATTCCCTTAAAGAAAAATGAAAGCCCTACGGTTACCATGATAACCGTAAGAACAGGTTTGCCTATGAGCTTGTCTAAAAAAATCCTTTCGGTCAGGATTCCCAGAATCAACCCTATAATCAATGAAAATAAAAGCGCCAGCAAAAAGGGTATGCCCATAGAGTAAAAGCTTAATGAAACATATGCCCCAATAAGGGTCATTTCTCCCATAGCCAAGTTCAGTACGCCCGAGCACTTATATATCAACACCCATCCAAGGGCTACAAGGGCATAGATACTACCCACCATGACCCCTGTAGTAATCGCCATCAAAAACAGTTCCATCTTCTACTCTACCTTTCAATTGATGTTATGGGAAATGGTTTTTTTTGTCATTAACATTTAACCCATTACCTAACCCGGATAAACCAGAAAAGTTACAAGTGAGCTAAAGTTAAGGAGTCGCTACGCTCCGGCTTTTATACAAATTGGCAGTATTCCTTAACTTTAGGCACTTTAGATCACTTTAGATCACTTCAAACTTAATTGGCTAAGCATTTTTTTTGCCACAAAAAGCACAAAATTCACAATTAAGAAACTATTAACTATCCTTTACTTTTCTAATACGAAGATCGGTGTTAATATGAGCTTGTCTCCCATCTTCATACTTGATTGTGGTATCGATATATACCATATTATTTTCAGAATAAAGGGCATCCACTATATTATGGTATCTTTTTTCCACAAAAGCCCTCCGCAGTTTGCTGGTCCTTGTGAGTTCATCATCATCTGCATCAAATTCCTTGTAGAGATTGACGAACTTTACGACTCTGGCGGTTTCCGGAAGATCCTTGTTTGCCTTACGTATCTGTTCTTCCAGTAGTTCGTAGACTTCGGGTATCTGGGAAAGCTCTTGATAGCTTGTATAATTAATTTTATTTTCATCAGCCCATTTACCCACCACGGAGTAATCAATACAGACGACGGCTGCAATATAATTCCTCTTATCTCCTATTACCCACGAATCCCTCACATAGGGGCTGAACTTCAGGCGGGTTTCCAGATACTGGGGAGAAAATGGTTTTCCGTCCCTGAGAGTGAAGACATCCTTGGTGCGGTCAAAGACAACCAGGTGACCGTCATCATCGATAAAACCCCTGTCACCTGAATAGAGCCAGCCATCCTTCAAGGTCTCTGTCGTGGCCTCGGGATTCTTATAATAACCCAGAAAAACCGACGAGCTTCTGGTAAGGATCTCTCCATCTTCGGTAATTTTTATTTCTGTTTCCGGAATTGGATGGCCCACGGTGTCAAATTTTATATCTCCACTACGATGGACCACTGAAATGCCGGCAACTTCGGTCTGGCCGTAAATCTGCTTGAGGTTTACCCCCAATGCATGAAAAAAACGAAAGTGGTCCGGCCCCATGGCCGCCCCACCGGTATAGGCATTGCGAACTCGGGAAAGTCCCAAGTGGTCTTTCAACTTTTTTTGCACCGTAATATACGCCATCCAATCCAGAAACGCCCAGTACCAGGGAATTGGTTTTTTCTGAAACTTAAGGTCGGCCACATGATAACCGATCCGGGTGGAAAGCTCATAGAGTTTCCGCTTTATCCAGGTGGCATCCAGGTATTTGACCTGGACCGTACGGGTCATCTGCTCGTACATTCGCGGAGGAGCAAACATTACATGGGGGCCGATCTCCCTGATGTCGTTCTGGGCGGTTTCAGGTCCCTCGGGAAAGTTGATGGTGTATCCCACCTGCAGACCGCAGGAAATAGACATCATCTGCTCTCCGATCCATGCAAAGGGCAGGTAAGAGACATAATCATCCGTGGCAAGGCATGGATCCACCGCCATGAGGTGCTTTCCCATGGTCAACATGTTATTGTGGGAGAGCAGTGCTCCCTTGGGCAGCGCCGTGGTGCCCGAGGTATAGAAAAGGAGTGCCACATCATAGCCATGGCCCTTGTCGATCATCTCCCTGAACAGTTGTGGCTGTTGCTGTTCAAGTTCCCGACCCAACTGCTGAACTTGCTTTAGACTTATCAGATAGTCCTGATCATAATTTCGCATCCCTTTGGGATCATCCCATATGATCTTTTCAAGCTTTGGACATTCATCAAAAATTGAAATGGTTTTGTCGACCTCTTCCTGACCCTCACCGAACAAAAACCTTGTGTCTGAATGGTCGATTATATATTTGACTTCTTCGATCAAGCTGTCCTGGAACAGCCACACGCCCACACCATTGGCACACAATGTGGCCATCTCGGCCCATAAACCTTCAGGACGATTGTCACCGATCATTGAGACCTTGTCCCCTTCCTCAAGTCCTAAACTGATAAGGCCTAAAGTTAAATACTTGACATTTTCCAAATAATCATGCCAGGTGATGGGCCGCCAGATACCAAATTCCTTTTCCCGCATGGCCACCCTTCCCTTGCCGTGTTCGGTAGCCTTTTCATAAAAAAGTTTGGGGATCGTCAGATCTTTCGTAATTTCCATATAACTACTACTTTAGTTTTAGTCTTAATTAGTGTCCAGCCGAAATAAATTTTGAACATTAGTAGTTTCCCGTTCAGAAATGAGAATTTTTTTCGATGAGCAAGGCCGCACAAGGGTTTTTGTTGAGGCGTACATTGGAGTACGCCGCAGACGGAAACCCGCGGAGAACGCCGCTCATCGGAAAAAGGGACATTTCTGGATGGAAACTAATTATCTTCGGGTTGCATACAGGTCCTCTTCACCAAGGTATGCCTTAATCACTTCGGGATTATTCTGTACTTCTTTAGGCGTGCCGTCAATGATCATGTTGCCAAAATTGAGAACAAAGATATGATCGGAAAGATCCATGACCACGCCCATGTCATGCTCCACCAGGAGACATGTAATCTTCCATTTTTCATCTTCATTAATGTCTATAATAAACCGGGCCATGTCTTCAACTTCTTCAAGATTAAGGCCGGCCAGTGGTTCATCAAGAATCAGAAGCTCGGGTTCCAGGGCCAGCGCTCTCCCTAATTCTACCCGCTTTTGAAGGCCGTACGGCAACATTCCGACCGGTTTATCCCGAATATGTTCGATCTCTAAAAAATCTATTATTTTTTCTTCGATAAAGGTCCGGTGTTCAACCTCCTCCCTCGCAGTTTTACCAATATATACCGATCCACTGGCGATGCCCGATTTAAAATGGAGGTGACGGCCCAAACGGATGTTATCCAATACCGTCATTCCGCCGAACACTTCGACTTTCTGAAAAGTTCTGGCAATGCCCAGCTTTGCCCTTTTAAACGACTTTAATTTATTGATCTTTTTTTGTTTATAATAGACATTCCCCTTTTGGGGGGTGTAAAGACCGTTAATAATATTCATCATCACAGTCTTTCCGGCTCCGTTGGGCCCGATCACAGAATGTATCTCTCCTTCTCTGATTTTCAGACTAACGCCGGCCAGGGCAAGAACCTTTCCAAAACTCATATGAACGTCATCTATCTCCAACAGGATGTCCTGTTCTTTGATTGCATTTGATACTGCCAATATTCTTAACCTTTTTTTATAAAAAAAAGAGCCGGGGATCTGCGCTCTGAATGTCATTCATTTATTTTTGAACAGATAATATTATAGAATAATCACTTTTTGCACGGCTTTGACAATTTTATCTGGCTCATCCATAATTTGTAAAATTTCTAAATCTTCCGGAGATATCCGTTTTTCAGCAAGTAATCTATCCTTGATCCAGTCAATAAGCCCCGTCCAGTAATCGGAGCCCACCAGAATTAACGGAAACGGCTTTATGCGTTGTGTTTGAATCAGTGTGACCGCTTCAAACAGTTCGTCCAGCGTGCCAAAACCACCGGGCATGATGATATAGGCTGAGGCATATTTAATAAACATGACCTTACGAATAAAAAAGTATTTGAAATCGAGTCTGATATTTGCAAAACGATTCGGTTTCTGCTCAAACGGCAGGATAATATTCAGGCCGATAGAAGTTCCTCCCGCCGCCGCCGCGCCTTTGTTTGCCGCTTCCATTACTCCGCCGCCGCCGCCAGTGATAACAGCAAAGTTGTTTTTTGCAAAAAGAGCGGCCAGTGCTTCGGTTTTTCTGTAAACTGGATCACCCGGCTTAACTCTTGCTGATCCGAATATCGACACAGAAGGTCCGATATCATGGAGCGTTTCTATCCCTTCAACGAATTCGCCCATGATTCTGAAAAGACGCCACGCTTCGCCTATTTTAAAGTCGTCAACAAGAAATTGTTTATCCATATAAAAATTCTGGCTCAGAGGACCTGACTTTGGTTATCCCCAGAGGGGATTTGCTTTGTCGGAAGTTCATTGAATTGTTGAAATTACAAATATCAAATTACAAATATCAAACAAATTCCAATGACCGAAATTCGAAATAACAAACAAAAGAATAAAAAAAATGGCTTTGGCCCTTGTTTGGAATTTGAGATTTATTTGTAATTTGGTGCTTGGAATTTGTGATTTTAGACACAAAACTCCAAGGCAGAGCCATCTATCTCTGACCTGGCTCTCCGAGGCGTAGGCTCTCCGAGCCGGAGGCCCAAAGAACCATGTTTTAATGTAAAAAACCACAGGGTCTAATTTTATCGGCATACAGCCGACTATTAAACGCCTCATGTCCCGCCGTCAAATCCGATGGTAACCTTATCCTGGTCCACAATCACCGGAACCTTGCGAATACCGTCGGAATATTCCAGCATGGCTTCCATTTTGTCGGTATCGTGCCGAACGTCGTGGTACTCAACCTTTTTCCCTTGCTTTTTAAAAGCTTCACGAGCCGCTTTTGTGTAAGGTCACGTATCTTTGCCATAAATCAATATTTTATCAGCCATTGTTCCTACCTCCTTAAATTAAAATTTATGAGAGGATAAGATATAAATTAATTTCATGCAAATTCGGGATATTGCATCTAACAGTCGGAAGACCCCTAACAGCTATTTGGTGTTTTGTCAATGATGTCAGTCTCGTCAAAAGTCAAAATCCGATGGCAAAGTAAAAAGCTCCAAATTCAAGGCGCGCAAATCCTGAGGAATGAGGCGTACTTATAGTACGCTGCAATGACGAAGGATGCAGCGCAACGCAGAAGTTGGACTTTTTACGAAGCCGTCAATGATTACAGATTGACAAAAACCATGATGATTGATAAAAATTTTTATGGTTAAAAACAATTCGGCTATTGGACTTTCAAAAAATGTTGCCATTACAAACCCCCTTGGCCTTCATGCAAGGTCGGCGGCCAAAATAGCAAAACTTGTTAAAAAAGCAAGATCAAAAGTGTGGATTATTAAAGACAAAGACAAGGCGGATGCTTCCAGAATTATCGATATTCTTAGCCTGGCCGGTATAAAAGATTCAAAATTAACGTTATTAATTGACGATCAATCGGATATTGACATTTTAAATGATCTTGCACGGCTCATTGAAAACGGCTTTGGAGAATAATCAGAAATGCCAAATACAAACGAAATGGAATTGCAACTCAACGGTATTACTGCCTCTCCGGGTATTTGCATCGGTAAAGCATACCTGGTCGGCAGGGAAGGCGTTGATGTTGTTGATAAATACTTTATCAGTGAAGATAATTTAAAAAACGAGGTCAAACGGTTTAAGGCTGCGGTAAAAAATGCTAAGGATAACCTCAGCGAAATCATTGAAACAACACCAGACGAGTTGCGCGAGCACGCCCACATTCTTGAAACTCACAAGGTGCTGTTCAAAGACAAAATGCTCTACGGCAAAACCATCGAAACCATCAAAAAAGAACGGGTAAACGCCGAATGGGCCCTTAAAAAAGTGGTATCGAACGTCAAGGCAATGTTTAGAAATATGACAGATTCCTATCTGCAAGGACGGGTGGATGACATCATACATGTATCTGACAGTATCATGCAACATCTGGTTGGTGCAAAAGTTGTGGATATTGCTGCTATTGACAAACGGGTAATACTTGTTGCCGTCGATCTTTCCCCGGCAGAAACCAGCCAAATACAACTCGAAAAGATTAAGGGATTTATCACTGATCATGGCGGCAAGACTTCACATACCGGCATCATCGCCCGAAGTCTTGAAATTCCTGCTGTTTTGGGTCTTGATAATGCAACCCGTATAATAAAAAACGATGACATCATCATTGTCGATGGTACCGCAGGTATCGTCATCGTTAACCCAACGGAACAGACTCTGATACAGTTCGAAGAACGAAAAGCCGGATACGAAGAATATAAAGCCGTTATGACCCGGGAAAGCTACATTCCGGCTGAAACACTAGATGGTATCCGTCTGCAGATTTTGGGTAATATAGAACTCCCCGAAGAGGTGGTATCTGTTATTGATTACGGCGGAGATGGCATAGGCCTTTACCGGACTGAGTTTCAATATCTAAGCCGGCCTGATATTCCCGATGAGCATGAGCTTTTTGATAAATATAAAGATGTCATCGAAGTAATGGCGCCCAAGCCGGTAACCATTCGAACTCTGGACATTAGCGCTGATAAAGCGGTTTCCTATGCTACCAATTCTGCTGAAAAGAATCCTGCGCTAGGACTTCGCGGTATAAGATACTGTTTACACAGACAGGATATATTCAAGACCCAGCTAAGGGCGATATTAAGAGCCTCTGTATTCGGCAACGTCAGAATTATGTTCCCCATGATATCATGCTATGACGAAGTCCTTCATGCAAAAAGGATTTTAGGGGAAGTTGCCGATTCTCTGGACAAAGAGGGTTTAGATTTTAATAAAAATGTTAAGATGGGAATCATGATAGAGACCCCTTCCGCTGTAATCATGGCGGATGTGCTGGCCAGGGATGTAGATTTCTTCAGCTTAGGAACCAACGATCTTGTTCAGTATTCGCTGGCGGTGGACAGGGTCAATAAAAAGGTTGCGCATCTTTATCAACCTCTTAATCCCGCTATCATCCGGATGATTAAACATGTTGCCGATGTTGCCAGAGACAAGGGTGTGAATCTCTTCATGTGCGGTGAGATGGCGGGTGATCCGATTAACATACCCATACTTTTAGGTCTGGGCATAGAAAAATTGAGCATGAATCCTCAATCAATACCGGTGGTTAAAAATATAATAAAATCGCTTGACGCTAAAAATGCCAGGGTGTTTATCAAAAAGGTTCTGAAGGAGACTACTGAGACCGGAGTCACGGAACTGGTGCTGAGTACTTACGGAAACATTCTATTTGAAACCGGATATACCGGAATATAAACTCTCCGTTCTCCCTTTTTGCAAATGTTTTAAGTTTGAGGTGAAAACAGAATTTGAGCACAAACCATATAAAAATTGTAGCTGAAAACAGAAAAGCCAGACACAGCTATTTTATCGAAGATACATACGAGGCAGGAATGGTTCTTTTGGGAACCGAAGTTAAATCACTTCGACTCGGCCGCGTTAACCTTAAAGATTCGTATGCCAGGATTAAAAAAGGCGAGGTCTTTATTCACCAGATGCATATCGCCGCTTATCCTTTTGCTTATTATGACAATCATGATCCCTTAAGAAAAAGAAAGCTCCTGTTGCATAAAAATGAAATCAAGAAGCTGTATGGCAAAGTCAATGAAAAGGGATTTTCCCTGATACCCTTAAGGGTGTATTTTCAAAACGGAAAGGCCAAACTTACCATAGCTCTTGCCAGGGGAAAGCGTAAATATGATAAACGGGAGACCATCAGACGACGCGACCAGCAAAGGGATCTTGAAAGGTCCAAAAAGGATTACTGATACTCAGTAAAGAATCCTGGCCCAAAGGACCAGGCTTTGGTTTGCCCCTGAAAGGGGCTGTACTTAAAGCCGTACAAGTTAAAAGTGACTAAAGTGATCTAAAGTGACTAAAGTTATGGTGTCGCTTCGCTCCGCTGATTTTATATAATTGACAGAATTCCTTAACTTTAGCTCACTTTAAACTTTAGTTCACTTCAAACTCTTGCAGCAATTCTTCAGGCAGAGCTGGAGAACTCTGACCTGGCCCAAAGGACCAGGTTTTTCAGGACAAAATAAAGTATGTTCAGAGGGAGGAATATTAAATGGTACGATTAAGCAAGAGCGCCGGAATAATTCTGGTTCTGATCCTCGGATTCTTGGTACAGTCACTTTTTACTTTTGCGGACAGCATAGACACCCCGAGCAAAGCGGTTGTTCAATTCAGCAAAGCATATTTTAACCTCGACAAATCCATGGCCAAAAGAATCTGCAAGAAACGGCTGGCATCTGAAGATGTCGATGTTATCGACCAATATATCTACCTTAGGGCCAAAGAAGCCAAAGAGAGGGGGTTTGACATCAGTTTCATGAAAAATAAACTCTATCATATAGAAACTGAAACAATATCTAAAAATGACAATGAAGCACAAATCCAAATAACCGGCAAAATAAGAGTTTCGATAAATTCTGTTTATCCAATTGTCGCTAAATTATTCAACATCGGGGCAACCCATGAGGTTAATGAAATTATTAATGTTATAAAGGAAGATGGCAAATGGAAGGTTTGTGGCAACCTTTTTTCTTTGCCTGTAATTTAATGAAAATTTCCCAAAATTTATTGAGGCGTAGTCTTTTTGTAGCGAAGCGAACTAATTTATTAAGATCACTAACAAAATAATTTTTTGATTGGATTCTATTAAATTTTATCGGAAGATATGAAGCTTATATATGTTCGCATTCGTAAAAGAGCCCTCCAGATTGTTTCCCATTATTCTTCCCCTGACTTTTATCAAGATCATTTTCTATCAAATGAATTGTCCCGTCAATATTTTGAAACAAATCCTTTCACTGTCCAATTACGGGCGTTTGTTGCCGGGCAGTTAAAAGATGACTTTGGACATGGCCTTGAGCACGCTGTAAAGGTGGCCATGGATGCCGGTGCCTTGATGATCATTGAGAACAAGCTTGCCGGGTCTTCCAATGACTTTATAAATCGCAGAGTCATTATTGTCCAATGCGCTGCTCTTCTCCACGATATCAAGCGAAAACAAGAAAATCACGCTGTCAATGGAGCTGCCTATGCCAGAAAAGTTCTGAAAAAATATCCATTTAAACCTGACGAAATCGAGGACATTTGCCTGGCCATTCGAAACCATGAAGCCTTCAAAAATACTGTAAAGGCAAACACCCTGGAAGGTTCACTTGTTTCCGACTGCCTTTATGATGCCGACAAATTTCGGTGGGGGCCTGACAATTTTAGCGATACCGTGTGGACAATGGCGTCATTTTTTAAAATTCCTGTTGTTAAATTTATGGAGCTTTATCCCGGCGGAATGAAAAAAATTGCTAAAATAAAGCACACATTCCGTACAGGTACCGGAAAAAAATACGGTCCACAGTTTATTGACATAGGGCTTGCCATCGGTGAAGAGCTGTTTGATGTTATTAATACCGAGTTCGCACATTTGTTATAGGCCGCCTGTCTCTGAGGCTGGTCTGATGAAAATAGTATTTCCGGATGCTTATAACTCAAACACAACTGTTTTGTTGCGTATCACATTGATTGTTACAGCAATTGTAACGATTTTCATCTTAAGCGGAAACACGGAAGCGGCTGAAAAAGGTTTTCCTTTTTATCCGGGTGAAAAACTGACTTTTCAGCTTAAATGGACTTTTGTACCGGCCGGGGAAGGCGTTCTGGAGATCCTCCCAACAGAAACCATAAATGGTGTTAAAGCATACCATTTTGTGATGACGGCCAGATCCAATTCATTTATCGATTGTTTTTATAAAGTTCGGGATCGAATCGATGCCTATACAGATATTGAAATGACTCACACAATCCTGTATAAAAAAAAACAGCGCGAAGGAAAAACCCAAAGAGATGTGGTTGTGGATTTCGATTGGGATAACAATAAAGCTCGATATTCCACTCCGGAAAATGCCCGAGAACCGATTGATTTATTAACAGGATCTTTCGATCCGTTATCTGCTTTTTATTACATACGTCTTTTTGATCTCAAAGAAAAGTTAGTCATTGAACGCCCTGTATCTGATGGAAAAAAATGTATAATCGGCAAAGCATTTGTTATAAAAAAAGAAACGCTTAAATTGGCAATCGGTACATATGATACCTATCTTATAGAACCCGAGATAAAACATGTGGGCGGAGTATTTGAGAAAAGCAAAAATGCTAAGATCCAGGTATGGGTTACAGCAGATAAACGGCGAATGCCCGTTAAAATAAAAAGTAAGGTCGTGGTCGGGAGCTTTGTGGGAGAACTTGTTTCGGCCACAGGTCTCGGAAAAAGATAACCCTGAACGGTGAACCTGTGAACGCTTACAAATATCACTAAAATTATTAAAATTTTGAGATGTAAAATTATGACAAAAATACTGGTAATTAGCAATAAAGAGGGGGATCTGACTACCATTTCCGCCTTATTAAACGATTTGGTTTCTGACTGTCTTGTGATAACTGCACAATCCGGGCTTAAAGGGATAGAAAAAGCAAAGACTGAGCCCCCCAGTACTATTTTACTAGATATTGAAATGCCGGAAGTGGACGGATATGAGGTCTGTAACAGACTGAAATCTAGTGAAAAGACTAAACATATTCCGATCATTATGATCACGGAAGTCAAATCGGATTCCATAAGTCGTGTTAAAGGATTAGAAGCCGGAGCTGATACTTTCTTGAACAAACCCTTCGACGAAGTTGAGTTAACTGCTCAGATCAATATGGCATTACGAATCGATAAAACAGAAAAAGAGAAAATCCTACTTAAAGATACGCTTCAAAAAGCTCGGAAGATGGAGGCAATTGGAACTCTGGTGGGTGGTATTGTGCACGAGTTCAACAACATTCTTTTCCCGATAATCGGGTACGCCGAGATGAGCATGTACGACGTACCTGAAAATAGCAAGGTCAAAAACAACCTTAAAAAAATTCTCAAAGCGGCCGGCCGCGCTAAACAGCTTGTCCAGCAGATTCTCGACTACAGACGGCAGGACGATCAGGAAAAGAAGCCTCTGAAAGTCCAATACATCATAAAAGAAACCCTCAAACTGACGAGGGCATCGTTTCCGGCAACCATTGATATTCGTCAAAACATAGACAATGCATGCGGTGCTGTTTTAGCCAGCCCCTCCGAGATACAACAGTTAATAATGGATCTTTGCTCCAACGCACATCATGCCATGAAAGAGAAAGGCGGTGTGCTGGACGTAGCGCTGTCAGAGGTAGATATAGATTCCGATGATTTATCTTCAAAAACCGACCTGAAACAAGGATCCTACTTGCAACTTACCGTGAGCCATACAGGCCATGGTGAAATAACCGCTATAGATTTAACCGGTGCATATGAGATTCTTAAAAGCTGTCAGGGGAATATCAGCGTTGGCAGTGATCCTAAGAATGGAACAACGGTTAGAGTTTATCTGCCTCTTATCGATACCAGGCCTGACGAAACTCCGGCAATATCTACGGAGCAAGACATTCCTACTGGCAATGAATCTGTTTTGCTGGTCGACGATGAAGAAGATGTGGTGGAAATGATGCATTTGATGCTTGAGAAACTCGGCTATCAAGTTATTTCAAGGAACAGCAGCATTGAAGCTCTGGATACTTTCCGCAAGCAACCCAAAAAGTTTGATCTGGTTATCACTGACCAGACCATGCCGGAAATGACGGGTTTGGAACTGGCCAGGCAGCTAATACTGATTCGCCCGGATATTCCGGTTATTCTTAGCACCGGATACAGCGAGACGATTGGGGAAGACAATGCCGAGGCTCTGGGTATCGGGGCATATGTCATGAAACCTGTCCGTGTAAGAGAAGTTGCGGTAATAATCCGGAAATTGTTGGATCATAAATAGGAGAAAGAGATGAACCAAATCAACGAAAAAAGCCCTGAGCGCTTTCATATTATGGTTGTAGAAGATGATGAGCTCATCAGGGATATGATCCAGCAAAATATAGAATGGGCCGGCTATAAATGTACGATTGCCAAAAATGGAGAGGAAGCTTTAAAAATCCTGACTCACGACAGAAAAAAAGTTGATGTAATCATAACAGACATCAGAATGCCGGGTCTAAGCGGAATTGAATTAACCAAGAAAATAAAAGGAAATTATGATTCTGATGTCATCGTTATGACCGGATTTGCGGAAGATTTTGATTATGAAAAAGTTATAGAAAGCGGTGCAAGCGACTTTTTTCAAAAACCGATTAATCCCAAGGAGTTAATACTAAGACTAAAACGGGTTCTTAAGGAGCGTATCCTTTTTGCCGAGAGAAACCGGGCATATAAAGAACTTAAAAAAAATATCAAAAAATTACAAAATGCTCAAGAACAAACAGTCGCCGCATTGGCATCCACGGCTGAAATCAGGGATCCTTATACTTCCGGTCACCAAAAGAATGTCACCAAAATAGCCTGTTCCATAGCGGAACATATGGGTCTTTCAGCAGAGCTGATTAAAGGGCTCCGTATTGCAGGGCTACTTCATGATATCGGCAAGATATCCGTACCGGCAGAAATTCTCAGTAAACCCGGCGAGATAACAAAAGACGAAAGAAATATTATTGAAAATCATTGCCGGGTCGGCTATGACATTTTAAAGGGCATAGAATTTCAATGGCCTATTGCTAAAATCGTTTTGCAGCACCATGAAAAGATGGATGGATCCGGGTATCCTCTGGGAATTCAAGGGGAAGAAATTCTCCTGGAAGCAAGAATCCTGGCGGTGGCAGATGTGATTGAGGCCATGTCCTCTCATCGACCTTACCGAGCGGCACTCGGTTTAGATGAGGCTCTGGCAGAAATCCGCAAAAATCGAGGGGTTTTATTTGATCCCGTGGTGGTAGACGCCTGTTTGGAGCTTGCAGCCAATGACAAATTGATAATTGAGTGAACAGAAGATATATTTTGCTTAGAAATTTTAAGCGAGTTATGAAGTTTTATCAGTAAAATCACACAAATCACAAAGGGGGCATGTGAAGCAAGCGGGTTTTCTCGCCTTGCAAACAGCTCTTCCAAAGAAAATAAGTTGTAAACAAAAGTCATTCCACTCATTTTTGGGAATGCTTTTCATCAAATCAAACTCGATTTTTACCGGATCATGGTTTTTTGTGAGCCCGAGTCTTTTCGATATCCTTGTCACATGGGTATCCACAACAATTCCCGGAATACCGAACGCAGCGCCGAGAACCACATTGGCGGTTTTACGTCCCCCCCCGGGAAGTTTAACCAGTTCATCCAATGTTTGCGGCACTTCACCTTTGTATTTTTCTATGAGACTTACAGAGCATTTTCTGATATTCTTTGCCTTGTTGCGAAAATAACCTGTAGGTCGAATAAGTTTTTCAATGGTCTCACTGGATGCGTGGGCAAAATCGCAAGGATTTTTCAGTTTGTTGAATAAATCTTTTGTTACGCTGTTGACCTGTTTGTCTGTGCACTGAGCTGACAGTATTGTTGCCACAAGTAATTCAAAAGGATTCCTGTAACGCAGTTGAGTCTTGACATAAGGATAAGCTATTTTTAGTATTTTACGTATCTTAACCGTACGTTTTTTCTGTTGCACCATGATTGAAATTGTTTGATATTAGCGTCTTTTGGGATAGTTTTTGACAGGATAAACAAGATTTTCAGGATGTTTTTAATCCAGTTAATTATGTCAATCCTGTCTAAAAAAATATCAGTTAGGAAGTTTTCGTTTATCATGAATTTACCTATAAAGAAAGTGCGGGCTTTGGGCCTTTGTTCGGGCGGCCTCGACAGTATGCTTTCAGCACTGGTTTTACGAAAACAGGGAATAGAAGTTGAATGGGTAACTTTTGAAACACCGTTCTTTTCATCTGAAAAGGCTATGCAGGCATCGAGCCTAACCGGAATACGGTTATTGGTCAGGAATATAACCCCGGTTTATATGAAGATGATGAAAAGTCCTCGCTGCATTTATGGAAAGTATATGAACCCTTGCATGGACTGCCATTCTTTAATGTTCAGGCTTGCCGGCGCAATAATGAATGAAAATGGATTCGATTTTCTTTTCAGCGGCGAGGTCCTCGGCCAGCGCCCCATGTCCCAAAACCGGCAGTCTCTTCGTTATGTGGAAAAACAGTCCGGGTTTGATGGCTACATATTGCGCCCTTTAAGTGCAAAAAGGCTGCCTGTAACCATACCTGAAAAAGAAGGGCTGGTAAACAGGGAGCTTTTGCTGGACATTTCAGGGAGATCGCGAAAGCCCCAGATAAAACTTGCCGAAGAATTCGGAATTAGGAGCTATCCTTCTCCTTCGGGCGGTTGCCTTCTGACAGACAAAGGCTATTCGTCCCGGCTAAAGGACCTTTTCGCCCACCAGGATTCCTATTCGGAAGAAGAACTTCATCTTCTAAAGCATGGGCGACATCTTCGCCTGAACGAAAACACTAAAATAATCGTTGGACGAACCCTGAAGGATAATGAAAAAATAATAAAATATTACGACCCGTCTGTGGATACCATAATTAAAGTAAAAAACTTTCCAGGCCCCACAGTTCTTATGCCGCATGGAGGCAACAAAGAAATTATGATTCTGGCGGCGTCAATATGTGCAGGCTACAGTAAGGCTCCGGAAATCACACCTGTCGAAGTTGGAGCTGTAACCCCCAAAGGAAATGAAACCTTCAAGGTCATCGGCATCCCACCGGCCGATATTCGGCATTTTCTCATATAGAAC
>JAUWLP010000103.1 GCA_030613575.1 Desulfobacteraceae bacterium | reverse complement strand
TCGGGGAGATCATCGTGTTTGCCTTCACATATTTCTTTAAAGCCTTTTACGGTATCTTCGATCTTGACATAAGCGCCGGGTACATTAGTAAATACTTCAGCAACATGGAAGGGCTGGGACAGAAAGCGCTGAATTTTCCTTGCTCGTGTTACCGTAATTTTATCTTCATCAGACAACTCATCTATTCCCAGTATTGCGATAATGTCCTGAAGTTCTTTATATTTCTGAAGTATTTGCTGAACCTGACGGGAAGTCTGGTAATGCTCATCCCCGATATAAGCCGCATCGAGAATTCTGGACGTTGAATCAAGGGGATCCACCGAAGGATATATCCCGAGTTCCACCAACTGCCGTGAAAGAACAACCGTCCCGTCAAGATGTGCAAATGTTGTTGCGGGGGCCGGATCAGTCAAGTCATCTGCCGGCACGTAAACACACTGTACTGCTGTAATCGAGCCCTTGTCTGTTGATGTGATCCGTTCCTGTAGTTCGCCCAGGTCAACAGCCAGGGTCGGTTGATATCCAACCGCCGAAGGCATTCGTCCCAGTAATGCTGAAACCTCGGAACCGGCCTGGGTAAACCTGAATATATTGTCGATGAAAATAAGGACATCCTGACCCTCTTCATCCCGATAATATTCCGCAGCCGTAAGGGCTGAAAGAGCAACCCGAGCCCTTGCTCCCGGAGGTTCTGTCATCTGTCCGTATATCAGGGCAGCCTTGGGAAGAACTCCGGAATCTTTCATTTCATAGTAAAGGTCATTCCCTTCACGAGTCCGTTCGCCAACACCTGCAAAAACGGAAATGCCGCCGTGCTCCATGGCGATATTGTGTACCATCTCCATCATGATAACGGTTTTTCCCACACCGGCACCCCCGAACATCCCCATTTTACCACCTCTGGGGAATGGCACCAGCAGATCGATAACCTTAACACCGGTCTCGAGAACACGAACCGTGGTATCCTGTTCCGTAAATTTCGGGGCATGACGATGTATGGGCATCATCTTTTCCTGGCTGACCGGTCCCAAACCATCCACAGGCTTTCCGACCACATTGAGAACACGTCCAAGCCCGGCTTCACCCACAGGCATCATAATCGGCTTGCCTGTATCTTTAACAGGCATCCCCCTGACAAGACCGTCGGTTACATCCATTGCAATAGTACGAACAATATTATCCCCAAGGTGCTGTGCGACCTCAACAACAAGATTGTCCGGCTCATCGCTGATTGTTGGATTGCTGATCAGAAGTGAGGTGAGGATCGTAGGCAGTTTGCCCTGTTCAAACTCCACATCAACCACAGGCCCCATAACCTGCATAATATTACCTATATTTTCTCCCATCTATAGACCTCCAAATCTGTTGTTTGTTATTTGTTAATCGATTAACAAATAACTAGTGACTATTTCCCAGGTTTATCCTTTAAGGGCCTCGGCACCGCCGACTATATCCATCAACTCTGCGGTTATGGATGCCTGCCGAGCCTTGTTGTATGCCATAGTGAGATTATCTATCATATCGTCACAAGCTTTTGACGCATTGTCCATGGCCATCATCCGTGCGGCATGTTCGCTGGTAGATGTCTCCAGTAACGCTCTGTATAACTGAACATATACGCTCCTTGGCAGTAGCTCACCCAAAAGTTCATCAGGAGATGGTTCGCAAATATGCTCCGCCAGATACGGCTTGTCCTGGTCTTTGGCCTCATCTTCATCAGATTCCATTGGCGGTATGGGAAGCAACTGTTTTATTGTCGCGACCTGCCGGCCCATGCTAATAAACTCTGAATAAACGATATAGACTTCGTCATATTCTCCATTAAGGAATCCGTCTATCAAGCCTTTGCCGACTGTGGAAGCAATATTGAACTTGATTACAGTCCCAATGACCCCAATATGCTCGCTTCTGATAGGAATTTGTTTTCTACGGCACCAATCACGTCCCTTTTTGCCAAAGTTTGTAACGGCAACCTCTATATCCTCTCCGGCTTCTTTTATAAATGAATCGGCTTTGGAAATAAGATGTGCATTGAAACCGCCGCATAAACCCCGATCGGAAGTACACAAAATAACATGTTTTTTTACGACTTCCTCATGCGGCAAAAGCAGGGGGTTTGTTTCCTCTCCTGCTCTTCCTGAAAGACCTCCAAGGACCTCAGCGAACTTTTCAGCATAGGGTCGAAAGCCATCCATATTTGTCTGTGCGCCACGCAATCTGGAAGCAGCCACCATGTTCATGGCTCTTGTGATTTGCTTTGTCTTCTTTACCGCACCTATTTTTGTTTTGACCTCTTTTAACGTCGCCATACAAATCAGCCTTTATATTAAAGTTATTTGTTATTTTCGTTTCGATTACCTAATTATACAAATCAATACATAACAAATAACTATTTGATTGTATCCTTGAACTCCTCGTCATAGGCGTTCAAGGCCTCGGTTATAACTTTGTCAAGCTCATCTGATATCTCTTTTTTCTCCGCAATTTCAGTAAAAATCTGAGGATATCTGTCTTCAATAAAAGGGTACAGCCCGGCCTCATATTTCCCCAAAACATTAACAGGATATTTGTCGAGAAAACCTTTTGTACCCGCATAGAGTATTGTCACCTGTCTTTCAACCGAGAGCGGTTGAAACTGCGGTTGCTTCAAAATCTCAACAAGCCTTTCTCCACGGGCAAGCTGTGCCTGAGTTGCCTTATCCAGGTCGCTTCCAAAAGCGGCAAACGCTTCAAGTTCACGGAACTGGGCCAGATCAAGCCTGAGGGTACCGGCCACCTGTTTCATGGCTTTGACCTGAGCCGCACCACCAACGCGAGACACAGAAAGTCCGACATTAATTGCAGGCCTAACACCTGCAAAGAACAGACTGGGCTCAAGAAAGATCTGCCCGTCGGTAATCGAAATAACATTTGTCGGAATATATGCTGCAACATCACCGGCCTGGGTTTCAATAATCGGAAGCGCGGTGAGAGAACCGGCGCCCAGCTCGTCGTTGAGCTTAGCGGCTCGTTCCAACAGGCGGGAGTGATTATAAAAAATATCACCCGGGTAAGCTTCACGACCTGGTGGACGTCTCAAAAGAAGTGAAACCTGGCGATATGACGCCGCCTGTTTTGAAAGGTCATCATAGATTATGAGCGCATGCATCTTATTGTCCCGGAAATATTCCCCCATGGCACATCCCGCATAAGGAGCGATATACTGCAATGTTGCCGGGTCGCTGGCACAGGCTGCAATAACAGTCGTATATTCCATGGCCCCGTGTTTTTCAAGGGCGGCAACAACCTGGGCAACCGTCGATTTTTTCTGACCGCAAGCCACATAAATACAGTAAACATCCGTATTTTTCTGATTAATGATGGCATCCACCACAAGAGCTGTTTTGCCGATCTGGCGGTCACCAATGACGAGCTCCCGCTGGCCGCGGCCCACCGGTGTCATGGCATCAATAGCTTTTGCTCCGGTATACATGGGTTCATGCACACCCTTTCTGTCAATAACACCCGGCGCAATCATCTCGACCCTTCTGGTTTCTTGGGTATCTACAGGCCCCTTACCATCAAGAGGTTCACCAACTGCCGAAAGTACCCGCCCAAGGACACCTTTCCCCACAGGAACCTCAGCAATTCGGCCGGTCCGCTTGACCATATCACCTTCTTTGATGCCGAAGTCGTCACCCATAACGGCAATGCCTACGTTATCTTCCTCAAGGTTCAGCACAAGGCCAAAAATGCCGCCCGGGAATTCAACCAGCTCCATGGCCATAACCTTTTCCAGACCATACACTCTGGCAATACCATCACCCACCGACAAAACAACCCCTGTTTCACTCAATTCAACTTTCTTGTCGTAATCCGTAATCTGTTCCTTAATAATCTGA
Source organism: Desulfobacteraceae bacterium (assembly GCA_030613575.1). Taxonomy (GTDB): domain Bacteria; phylum Desulfobacterota; class Desulfobacteria; order Desulfobacterales; family UBA11574; genus S5133MH16. The sequence continues at coordinate 5,876 of JAUWLP010000103.1, read as the reverse complement.
CTTATTTCTTCAGCTTTTAGTTCCATTATACACTCTCACCCCTTTTTAAAGATTCTCTCATATTGAGTAATTGTGTTTTGATGCTACCGTCCAAAACAAGATCACCTATTCGGGAGACAATTCCCCCTATAAGGCTGGGGTCTTGTTCAACCTCTAAAATAATATCTTTACCTGTCTTTTTCGACAGGGTAGTACGGATTTTTTCAACGGTTTCAGATGACAATTCAGTGGCCGAAACCAGACTGGCACGCACAACGCCTTTTAATTCATCGGCCAGTTTTTTATAAAACTCATTGATATCACTTAGAAATCCAAACCGTCCTTTGTCAAACAGCAAAAGCAGGAAAGATGCCATAACTTTGGAAATATTTACCTTGTCAATTACCGCCTGCAAAACCTTTTTACGGCCTCCGGCATCGTAAAGCGGGTTTGTAATTGCCTGCTCAAGCTCTTTTTCACTCGCAATTAAATCTGAAAATCGATCAAGTTCTTCTTTATAGGTCTCAGCCTTATCATCCTCTTTGCCGATAATCAGGAGTGCCTTGGCATAACGCCGGGCTACTTTCAAATTCTTCATTATGCCACCACCTTTTCTAAATATTCATCTACCAATTTATCCTGATCCTGGGTTGTAATATTATTCTTTATCAAGGTTTCAGCATTAACAAGCGCTTTTTCGAGTATATTTTGCTGCAGTTTTATTTTGGCCTGTTTGAACTCATGCTCAATATTGCGGCGGGCCTGTTCTTCCAGTTTCTCGACAGTCTTTTTTGCCTCATCGATAATCCTCGCCTTGGCTTCGTTTCCCTGCCTTATATACTCTTCAATAAGCTTCTCGGCCTCCTGTTCCAAATGCGAAAGCCTTTCATTGTATTTTACCAGTTCCTTTTCGGCATCCTTTTTCTTAGTCTCCAGTTCGCTGAGCTGATCTTTTATACCTCTAATTCTAGAATCAAGTGCCTGAGATACCGGCTTGCGTAAAAGAATAAAGAGGACGATTGCCAAAACAGCAAAATTCATGACTCGGTAAGTATCCGTCGCTACCCATCCTTTACCGCCGTTTCCTTCTGACGAAGCTATAGTCGTCCCCACAAAGCAGAATAAAAGCACGGCCATAATAACTATCGCGGTTAATCCTTTTTGAACAATCAGATTTTTGCGATTAATACCGGACCGTCTTCTTATATTAAGGTTCATTAAACAGCCCTCCCCAGAATTTTTTCACCAATAGCACTCGCAAAGGTATCAATCTCCTTTTGTAAAGATGCCCTGACAGTCTCGACATCCTTTGCAATTTTTTCACGTATCTCGGCAAGGTCTGCCTGAGCCTTTTGATTAATTTTATCGATTATCTCTCTTTCTTGGCCAGCAGCCTCATTTAACAGGGCATTCTTTTCATTTAATCCTTTAGCTCTGGCATCTCTAATCCCCGAATCGAAGGCCTCGTTTTTTTCCTTTGCTTCCTTGTCTGAAGTTTCGATATTCTGCTCAAGGCTTGTAATTTTTTCCTTTCTTTGGATCAGAATTTTGCGAATCGGCCTGAATAAAACAATATTTAATACCCATATAATAAGGAGAAAATTGGCCATTTGGACCCAAAGCGTCCAATCAGGAATAACCGTTATTCCACCTGAGCCAAAAGCAACTCCCGCAAACAATAGAGAGGCTAATATAAAATGGAAGATAATCCAACCGTTCCGGTTTGAACCAACTATTTTCATCTATAGATCCTCCATCCATGAAACCTGTAAACGCGATTTATATAAACTCATTTTTTTAACTCGGCGTCTATAACATCAGTTATAAAGGTTGTCAAAGGTTTTTTTTAATTTTTCTTCTGCGTCTAATTTCTCGTTAAAATTAAATCTTTTACCTTTTTACAAAAAATGGTTCAGGTTTTCATAGAGCAATTTCCATTGAAAATGACTCCGGATTCGATCAAAACAACCGGAGCCTGAATATCACCCACAACACGACCCGGCGGATAAATCTCAATTTTTTCTTTTGCATGGATTGTACCGTTTACTTCACCCATGATGATTGCGACATCAACAATTATCTCTGCATTCACAACAGCTTTTTCTCCTATAATCACCGTACCTTGATTGCTGTGAATTTTTCCTTTAACATTTCCGTCCAGCCTGACGGTATTATTGAACTCAATTGTCCCTTCAATACTGGTACCGGCTCCCAGAAAAGTGTTTATGGTTTCGGGCTCCTTTGTTTTTCTCATATATCCTCCATAACCCGGACAAGCCCGCCCTCCTGCCAAGCGAAGTATGGCGGACGGGCCGGCGCGAAGCATCCTTTAAGTGTAAAGAATCCTGGCCCAAAGGACCAGGCTTTGGTTATCCTCAGAGGGGATTTGCTTTGTTGGCAGTTCATTGACTTATTGAAATCCCAAATATCAAATTACAAATTACAAACAATTTCCAATGACCGAAATTCGAAAATCCAAACAATGTTTCGCCCTGGAAGGTTTTGGTCATTGAATATTGGAATTTGAGATTTATTTGAGATTTGGTGCTTGGAATTTGTGATTTTAAACACAAAACTCCAAGGCAGAACCATCTATCTCTGACCTGGCCCAAAAGACCAGGTTTTTCAGGGCAAAATAAAAATGAATATACAGAAAATAGATGGGGGGCACATTGTCCGGTTATGCCACGCATCATGTTTCTCGATTATTCAAACAGAAAGCGCCTCATGCTTATACTCATTAAAAGGCCGACGCAAATCATTATGCTAACGATCGATGAACCTCCATAACTGATAAACGGCAGCGTCACACCGACGATCGGCATCAGACCCATAGCCATTCCAACATTAATAAAAACCTGCCAGAATATCATTGCCGTGGTGCCTACAGCCAGGATAGTGCCAAAAGGATCTCTGCATCTATAAGCAATGTTTAATCCCCAGATAATAAGCACGAGAAAAAGAAAAAGGATAAACACCGAACCCACAAAACCCCATTCCTCGGCCAGAACTGAAAATATGAAATCTGTATGCTGCTCAGGCAAAAAGGAGAGTGCGTTCTGAGTCCCTTTCAAAAATCCTTTGCCGAAGATCATGCCGGAACCTATGGCAATTTTGGATTGGATAATATGATAGCCTGCACCCAGCGGGTCACGGTCTGGATTTATAAATGTTAATATCCGTTTCTTCTGGTAACCTTTCAGTAAAAACCAGACCAAAGGACCGGTTATAGTACACGCAGTAATGATACATAAAAGCGAGCGTCTTTCAATTTTTACAAAAACAGTCATGGAACCGGCAATCAAAACAACTATCATGGCTGTCCCTAAATCAGGTTGCTTAACAATCAACATAAAAGGGATTATCATCAACATCAAGGGGACCAGAAGTTCACGCAAGGTAAAACCCCTGGTATCTGCAAATTTGGAATAGTATCTTGCCAGACTAATTATCACGGCAATCTTGATAAGTTCTGACGGTTGAATTGAAACAGGGCCCAATATGAGCCAGCGCCTTGCCCCTCCTATATATTTCCCCATCATTAATACACATATCAACAGCAATATGCATACAGCATAGATTGCGGGAGACCATCGATACAATGATTTGTAATCAATCAAAAAAGATAAAACCATGCCGGTCATCCCGGCACAATACCAGATCATCTGTTTAAAATAGAGTGTTTTTTGCGGCGTGGGAGTTTCTGATGTTACCGCGCTGTATAGCGTAACAAGACCTAATAACCCGATTAATAAAATGAGCCCCAGTAAGCCCCAATCAAAGTATTTTACAAACCGCCGATCAAACATGGTGGCTACGCCCCATTAAATTCATCCTTTGCCAAATATGTCCTAATTATTTCCCTTGCTATGGGCGCCGCTGCACTTGATCCGTGTCCTCCATGTTCTACAAGCACGGCAACAGCTATTTGTGGATCGACCGATGGAGCATAAGCCACAAACCATGCATGATCTTTGAAATGGTCTGGCAGCTCTTTCTCGGATAGATCGGGATCATTTTTACGTCCAACAACCTGTGCGGTTCCGGTTTTTCCACTTATATCGATACCTTTGATATATGCGATTCGTCCAGTTCCTTTTGGATTGCGAACCGCTTCCCACAGGCCTTTTTTGACAATCGCCAAGGTTTTTTTACTGGCAGGTAGTTTGCCGATAACCTGCCTTTTGTTTTGAATAACAATATCGCCATCCATTGTTTTAACTGACTTAAGTATCAATGGCTTATATCTTGTTCCGCCATTTGCCAATGCCGAAGTCAGGACCAGCATCTGCAGCGGCGTTGCAAGGTCATAACTCTGCCCGATGGCCACTGAAAGGGTCTCTCCTCCCTGCCAGGCAATGCCGGTTCGCCGCTTTTTCCAGGCCGCGGTTGGAATCAGCCCTCCTGCCTCATCGTCCAGATTTATCCCGGTTGCCGACCCCAAACCACATGTCTTGGCGTAAAACGCGAGTCTATCTATGCCCAGCTTTTGACCCACCTGGTAAAAAAAGACGTCGCAGGATTCAGTCAATGCTTTAACAATATTTACGCTACCGTGCCCTCCATGTCTCCAGCATCTATAAACACGATTCCCGTATTTATAATACCCCGGACAGTGCATAGTTGTTTTTTCATCAACAATCCCATCCTCCAGCCCTGCAATTGCGGTTATAATCTTAAAAGTTGATGCAGGAGGATACTCACCCTGGATAGCTTTGTTTGCCATCGGCCTTAACGGATTGGAAATAAGAGACTTCCATTGTTTGTGTGACATACCGTCAACAAAAGCATTCTGGTTAAATGAAGGGGAGCTTGCCATTACAAGTATATCGCCTGTTTCCGGATCCATAGCCACCACAGCACCGGCCGCACCTTCTAAAAGTGCTTCCGCCCTTTCCTGCAAAATATGGTCAATGGTCAGATAAATATTTTGCCCGGGCTGGGCATCAACCGTTTTTAAGACTTTAACAACCTGTCCCATGACATTTACTTCGACCTGTCGCCCGCCTCGCTTTCCCTTCAAAAACGGCTCAAATACCTTTTCAACGCCAAACTTTCCAATAAAATCACCGCCTTTACGCTCTGGATACTTACCTGATTTGAGCTCATCAGAATTGATTTCACTCAAATATCCGATCAAATGTGCGGCACTCTGTCTGTTAATGTAGTGCCTTCGAGGCTTGACATTTACGACAATACCGGGGAGGTCAAATTTTCGAACCTCGACAGCCGCAAGGGCATCTCGCCCGATATCCTGTTTCAAAAGAATCGGTTTATAGGATGAAACACCTTTGTCATGCTCAAGTTTTTTCATTAGCTCCGACACAGGAACGTCAATTAGTTTAGCCAACTTCTCAATAGTACGATCAACCGGTTTGGCATCTTTTAAAATAATGCTAAGATCAAATGCCGGCCGATTATCGACAAGTAGTGTTCCATTACGATCAAAAATCATCCCTCTGGAAGGATCTGTGCTTTGCAGCCGAATACAGTTATTTTCTGAAAGTCGCCTTAACTCCTGTCCCTGAATCACCTGAAGATAAAATAAACGTATTAAAAGAATAAAAAAGGCTCCTGCAACGCATATCATCACCCTGATTAACCGTTGTTTGTACCAATCAGTATCTGCGGTTTTTAAATATTTACCCAAAGAGGACCTCAAAGAAATTCTTTTGTTATACGTTTTAATCAGAGTTCTCAGGCTCTGCCTGAAGAATTGCTGCAAGAGTTTGAAGTGAACTAAAGTTTAAAGTGAGCTAAAGTTAAGGAATTCTGTCAATTATATAAAATCAGCGGAGCGAAGCGACACCATAACTTTAGGCACTTTAGATCACTTTAGACACTTTTAACTTGTACGGCTTTAAGTAAAACAGCCCTTTTCAGGGGCAAACCAAAGC
>JAUWLP010000005.1 GCA_030613575.1 Desulfobacteraceae bacterium | reverse complement strand
TGTTAGTTTTAAAATGTGCCGCATGTAAAAAGAAACTCTGGAAATATGACAAAATTGGACAGGGTGAAGTTTTAAGATGTCACAAAGATCGAATCATAAAAATATATGCATTCACAAAGAAAAATAGCAAAATAAAATGCCAATGTGGAAAGGATGTCGGTATAGATAAAGGAACCCATATTAAAATGATTGGTAAAGCATTCACATATTCAGGAACTAAACGGAATAAATAGTTAAGTGATTTAAGATTTTTTGAAGACACACTTAATTTGATGTCGGATAGGTGTGACCGTTTACTAAACATTAAAGGCAGGGCCGGCTATGACCCTGCTTTTTTTCGTTTTCCTATATCTTTTGGATGTCTGCTCCAATGCTTGGTTTTGTCAAATGATGTGAGCTTAGGCTAAATCACTGGGTGAGCTCTCATTGCAAAAAAATCGAAAACATTTTGTAAACCTTTCTCCAACAAGCAACGTCTAATATATTAAGAATCATTAAGAATCAAAAAAAATAGGGGATAGGAAAATGAAAAAGAAAAAAATCTTTATTATAATATTCACAACGATCTTGGGATTGTCCTTTGTAGTAACTTCAGCCTGGGCCGGCTCCAAACAACGTCATAGATGGGAAGGAGTAGCCATAGGAATAGGAGCAGCTGTTGTGGGAAGTGCTCTCATTAATCAGTATCGCTGTTATTCATATTGTGGTCCACCACCTGTTTATTATTATGTTTATAATAGACCTCCTCCTCCACGTCGTCATTGGTATCGGAATCCATATTATCCACATCGTTATCGGTATTGGAGGCCACGTCATCACCATCGTCATGGATACCGGGACCCGCATTATTTAGATCGTCATGGACATTCGAGACATTAAAAATTTCAGCTTCCTCTTTGTGGGAGTCGTTACGAAAAGATAAATGGTCAGTCACGCCAAGAGTATTTTCGAGTCAGCAAAAGGATTAATCATCACCATTTTCGATCTCATCAATAATTGCGATAATTGCTTTGTATGAGTCTTTCATAACACCTGTTGGATAACCTTCAGCTGCGCTTCTCGCAAACTCTTTTGCTATTTCAACAGCAGTTTTGAGAGCTTCAAATTTTTGTTGTTTGGTAGCCATAAATATCGCCTCCTTTTTGAAAGTATTATGCCAAGTATGCTTTAACAAAAGTCCAAAATAAATTCAACAAACCCCTATAAATAAAAGCAATGTATATTATAACAAATTCGACCCCCTGACCGAAGCTCACCAATAGTAACTTTGCAATAATACGTAGTTTCCTCCTTTATTCTGATTGTAATTTTCGACTTGACTTACTGACAAACCCTGATATTGAATATTTATAAAATAAAGTATGTTTAGTTGATAAATCCAACTCTTTCTTTTTTAGGTACTATTTTTAGCATAACTCAATGTCGTTTCCTGTCACCTTTCAGCAAAGAGGAAAATATGAAAAAACAAAATCATTTTGCGTTAGACGAAAAGTTAAGTGAAATTTCAAGGCGAGATTTTATGAAATTCTGCGGGATAATGGCGGTCAGCATGGGCTTGCCGATAGGAGTTGCCCCGCAAATCGCTGAAGCGATCACTAATCCCAAACGCCGTCCTCCGGTTATCTGGCTGCATGGGCAGGAGTGCACCGGCTGCACTGAATCCCTGCTGCGGGCTTCGCACCCATCCCTGGAACACCTGATTTTTGACCTTATCTCGCTGGATTACCATGAGACCTTAAATGCCGGTGCCGGTCACCAGGCTGAAGCGGCTCTGCATAACTCCATCAAGGAAAATGCAGGGAAATTCATTCTGGTAGTTGAAGGTTCCACCCCGTTGAAAGAAGGCGGGAAATACTGCATGATAGGGGGACGTCCCTTTGTGGACATAGTCAAGGAGACCGCCGCCAAAGCAGCTGCCGTAATTGCCATTGGCTCGTGTGCCTCCTGGGGAGGTGTTCAGTCGTCGCCTCCCAATCCAACAGGAGCTACCGGCCTGCCCGAGGTTTTGAAAGGAACCACAGTGGTAACCATTCCGGGATGCCCGCCCAATCCTTACAATTTTCTTTCAACGGTCCTGTATTTTCTGACTTTTGGCAAACTTCCGGCCCTGGATGACAAGGCAAGACCCAAATTTGCTTACGGCCGACTGATTCACGAAAACTGTGAACGCAGACCCCATTTTGACGCCGGTCGATTTGCCGAAAAATTCGGCGACGAAGGACATCGTCAAGGTTACTGCCTTTATAAATTAGGATGCAAGGGGCCCATAACCAATGCCAATTGTCCTTCTATCCTTTTCTGTGACGTGGGCGCAGGTGCCTGGCCGGTTGGTACAGGCCACCCCTGTTTTGGCTGTACGGAACAAGCGGTCGGATTCAAAATCCCTTTGCATACCCAGGCTGAAGTTTCCCAAATTACCCCTGACGCTGCGCACGCTCCCATTGAAACGGAACAAGGCAAAGGTCTATCAGCGGGAGCAGCCGGCGTTTTAGGTGGGATAGCCGGTGTAGCGATAGGCGCTGGTGCAGTAATTGCCAAGCAGCTTGGCCAATCTGAAGAAGGAGAATAGTTCATGGAGATCAAACGAAGAGATTTCCTCAAGGGAATTGCCGGCGGTGCCGCCCTGGCGCTGGCCCAGCCGGCCCTGGCTCTGGCGCGCGAAAAAAGCCGTCTTCCCGATGCAGTCGGGATTCTTTATGATGCCACCCTTTGTATCGGATGCAAGGCCTGTATGGTCGGTTGCCGCAAAGCCAATAATCTGCCGGCCGAAACAATAGGTCCACAAAAACTGTGGGACAACCCTATTGATTTGTCTGCCAGGACCCTCAATATTATCAAAAAATATGTAAGCGGTACCGGTGAGTACAAAGACCGTGAAATCAACGGATTTTCATTTATCAAGCGGCACTGTATGCATTGTGTTGACCCTGCCTGTGTTTCCGCTTGCCCGGCTTCCGCCATGACCAAAGACAAAAAAATAGGAATTGTTTCCTATAACAAGGACGCCTGCATCGGTTGCCGATACTGCCAGGTGGCCTGCCCGTTTAACATTCCCAAATTCGAGTGGGACAATCCTTTTCCGCAAATCGTTAAATGCCAGTTGTGTAACCACCTGCTGGCAAAAGGCGAACTACCTGGCTGTTGCGATGCATGTCCCACCGGGGCTTCCCTGTTCGGACCGGCAGCGGCGCTACTTGAAGAAGCAAAACGCCGGCAAAAGATGCAGCCGGGCAGCTACTACGACTTTCCGGTATCCACCATTACATCCGGCAAAATCCAATATCAACAGGCAGCCCAATATATTCCTCGTATTTACGGGGAAAACGAAGTGGGAGGTGCCCAGGTGCTCATGCTGGCCGGAGTGCCTTTCGAGAAGCTGGGACTTCCTGATCTGCCGTCGGGGTCATATGTAGCTCTGGCGGAGAATATTCAGCATACGCTTTACAAGGGAATGATTCTGCCGATTGTGGCCTTTGGAGGATTAATTTTTTTGGTAAAGCGGTCGGATAAAAATAAAGAATAACATAACCGACCGCTTTCGGGAGTTAAACAGAGTTTTAAAAATTTAATTTAACCGCTTTATAATATAACCATTTCAAATTTTATAAATTCCGGTATATATGGCAGGCTTTAGCCTTAAGGAGTGATTTATGAAAAAAGAACAACCATTAGGGGGAAAGATTTTTACACCGACGTTCTTGTTCTTTCTATTACTTTTAATAATCTCCCTTTTCTTCCTCGCCAAACGGTTCATGTACGGCCTTGGAGCGGTAACCAATCTGAGTGACGGATATCCCTGGGGGATATGGATCGTTTTTGATGTGGTCATAGGAACCGCCTTTGGCTGTGGCGGCTATGCAATAGCGATTATGGTATATCTCTTCAACAAGGGAGAATATCACCCGTTGATCCGACCGGCGCTGATGACCAGCCTGTTCGGTTACTCCCTGGCAGGTTTGGCAGTGTTCTTTGATGTGGGCCGCTATTGGCAAATATATAACATCTTTTTGCCCTGGTACTTAAACCCCAACTCGGTCATGCTGGAAGTTGCCTTATGTATCGGTGCTTATGTTGTTGTGCTGTGGATCGAATTTACGCCTGCTTTTTTGGAAAAACTAGGGGCTGACAGCGCCAAAAAGTCCCTGGAAAAAATTATGTTCATTTTCGTTGCTTTAGGTATCCTGCTGCCGACCATGCATCAATCTTCGCTGGGAACAATGATGGTAGTGGCTGGCAGTAAACTTAGCCCTTTGTGGTGGACCGGCCTGCTGCCGCTTTTGTTTTTAATTTCGTGTATTTTTATGGGATATGCCATCGTCATTTTCGAAGCAAGCATAACAGCCCAACGATATAAAATAGCTGATGAAAGCCGCATACTGAGCAAGCTTTCAGGGATCTTCCCATGGATGATCGGGATCTATCTTATAATCCGTTTTGCCGACGTTGCCATCCGGGGGCATTTAGGCCTGGCGTTCAGAGGCGATCTAATGGGAAACATGTTTCTGCTGGAAAATCTACTTTTGCTTATTCCCATGGGCATTCTTTTTATGCCGGCCAATCGGAACAATGCCCGCATGCTTTTTCTCTCTGCAATTTCAATAATTCTTGCAGGCACTTTGTACCGTTTTAATTGTTATCTTATTGGATTTGACCCGGGTGTAGGCTGGAAGTACTTTCCGGCAGCAGGAGAAATTTTAGTAACTGTTGGAATCGTGTCCATAGAAATAATGGCGTTTCTGTGGTTCATTAAAAGATTGCCAATATATCATCGAGCCTAAAATTGATGGTCTCGTAAAAAGTCGGGAATTCGCTTTTGTCGTCATTCCGGCGAAAGCCGGAATCCAGTCTTTTCAAGCAGTTGCAGACCATCTGGACTCCGGTTTTCACCGGAGTGACGACTTTTTACGAAGCCATTAAAATTAACTTATTTGCAATATAAGGAGAAATTAAATGTCTAAAAAAATTGTCATCGACCCCATTACCCGAATCGAAGGTCATCTTAAAATTGAATGTGAAGTCGATAACGGCAAGGTGGTTAATGCCTGGTCATCCGGGCAGATGTGGCGCGGCATTGAAGTCATCCTTCAGGGCCGTGACCCCAGAGAGGCCTGGATTTTTACCCAGCGGATTTGCGGGGTCTGAACGACCGTCCATGCTATTACCTCGGTCCGGGCGGTCGAGAACGCTTTAAATTTGGAAGCTCCCTTAAATGCTCAATATATCCGCAACCTGATTATGGGAGCCCACGGAATACATGATCACATCGTTCATTTTTATCATCTTTGTGCGCTGGACTGGGTGGATATTGTATCAGCCCTGAAAGCCGATCCCAAGGCGGCTGCAAGCCTGGCTGAAAAGCTGTCCACCTGGCCAAAAAACAGCCGGCATGAAATGAAAGCCGCTCAGGATAGACTCAAGACCTTTGTCAATTCAGGTCAGCTTGGGATTTTTGCCAGCGGCTACTGGGGACATAAAGCCATGAAACTGCCGCCGGAAGTTAATCTACTGGCCGCCACTCACTATCTCCAGGCATTGGATTATCAGCAGAGAATCAACAAAGTGGTCGCTATTCTCGGCAGCAAAACACCTCACATTCAAAACCTGGCCGTGGGCGGGGTTGCCAACCCCATTAACCCTGACAGCCAATCGGCCATGAACATGGAACGCCTCTATTATGTGAAAACTCTGATCGATGAAATCGGCGATTTTATTAAAAACGTTTATATGATAGATGTTGCTGCCGTCGGGGCCATTTACGCCGATTGGACAACTTACGGAGCCGGAGTAACCAACTATCTATGCGTTCCGGACATGCCCCTGGATACCGCCGGAACTAAATTTGAACTGCCGGGTGGTTATATTGCAAATGGAGATGTTTCCTCCTTTAAAGCCATAACTTCTTTTAAGGATGATTATTTTAAAGAAAATGTAAAGGAAAGCATTAAACATTCCTGGTATAAAGGTGACTGGAATCGTCATCCCTGGGAGGAAGAGACGGTTCCTAATATTACCGAATATGACAGGAAGAGAAAGTACTCCTGGATAAAGGCACCGACTTTCAAGGGCAAGCCGGCCCAGGTGGGCCCACTTGCCAATGTGCTGTGCATGTTTGCGGCCGGACACAAACCAACGGTGAAGTATACCACCGGGATGCTGGATACTGTGAATGCGGTTTTATCCATGCTGGGATCAAGTACAAGAGTCTCTGTTCAATCCCTGCATTCGACCATCGGCAGGATCGCCGGCCGGGCCATCCGATGCGCAGTTCTGCATGACTCCCTTGTGTCTCAGTGGCAGGCTTTAATTGATAACATCGGCAAAGGTGACTATGCTACATACAACGAACCGGTCTTTCCCAAAGGCGAACAGATGGGTTTCGGTTTCCATGAAGCTCCGCGGGGTATGCTTTCGCACTGGGTGGTCATCCAGGACGGTAAAATTAAAAATTACCAGTGCGTGGTGCCCTCAACCTGGAATGCGGCCCCTCGCAACAGCGAAGATGCTAAGGGACCGTATGAAGCGGCCCTGATCGGCAATCCCGTCTCTGATCCTGAAAAACCACTGGAGATACTTAGAACCATACATTCTTTTGACCCCTGTCTGGCTTGTGCCATTCATATGGTTGATACTAATAATAAAAAAGAGATCGTGAAAGTTAGAGCATTTTGAGCCCGCATCGAAACTCTTCTAAAAAAAATTGCCCGGAATCTGCAAACAAGAATTCTGCTACAGGTCCCGGGCAATTTTCTTTTAATGTTCTGGTTCTAGGTTTAGGCAATATTTTGCTTTCAGATGAAGGTGCGGGTGTTAAGGCTGTCGAAGAACTTCAGCGCTGCTATGATTGTTCCGGTGCCGTTGAGATCATCGACGGTGGAACAATTGGCCTCGAACTTCTACCCTACTTTGAAGAGCGCAGCCATATTGTGATTATCGATGCCGTTAAAACCGGCAAAAATCCGGGAACCATCGTCAGGATCGATGATCCACCTGCTTATTTCAGAGATAGAACCTCCCCCCATCAAATCGGCCTGGCCGATGTTCTGGGAATCGCCGCCATTACCGATAAATTGCCCCGGAATATTACCTTGTTCGGCATTGAACCCAAACAGCTTTCAACAGGTCTGACCCTATCGACCGAAGTCGCGCAGAACTTAAGCCGTCTGGTTGACATGGTGGTTGCGGAGCTAAAAACCATTGGGATCAATGTTCGAGCAAAAAACAAGTAATTATTAAACGCTTCGCAATTCTACAAATAGAAGGGTTGTTACGAATGTGTCTTGCAATTCCATCAAAAATCATAAAAATCAAAGACAATATGGCGACCATCGATGTCGACGGTGTTCAAAGAGAGGCCAGCCTTCTCCTGCTGGAAAATCCGAAGGTTGGAGATTATGTCATTGTACACGCCGGCTTTGCCATCAACAAAATAAACGAAGAACATGCCCTGGAATCTTTAAAGCTCCTCAGGGAAGCAGCTGCGGTGATATTCGGCGATCAAAAGGAGGGGATTGATAGCGATTGACGGAAGAATGCGTTGCCAGAAGAGTCGAGATAAACGGGATCGTTCAAGGGGTCGGCTTTCGGCCCTTTGTTTACAAGCTTGCCAACCGGTATAATCTTAAAGGTAAAGTCGCCAATACATCCTCGGGCGTATTCATACACATAGAGGGGAACAAGCAGCATATTGAATTCTTCTGCCGCGATATTTCCGAAAAAAAACCGCCGCTGGCTCATATCACTGAGATTGATTTTTTTGATGAACTGGTTAACAATTACCAGGACTTTACGATTGTAGACAGCAGAGAGCAGTCGGTGATGACGACCCTTATATCACCGGACGTATCTGTCTGCGATGACTGTCGCCATGAATTATTTGATCTCAATGACCGCCGCTTTCAGTACCCTTTCATCAACTGTACTAACTGCGGACCCCGCTATACTATCATCGCTGATATCCCCTATGACCGGCCCCAAACCTCTATGAAGCACTTCAAAATGTGCCCCCTTTGCCAGGCTGAGTATGACGACCCTGCAAACAGAAGATTTCATGCCCAACCCAACGCCTGCGAAGATTGCGGTCCGCATGTAAGGCTTTTTGATAATGCCCGCCAAAAAATCACAACCCCCAACCCTATTGAAAAGACGGCAACTCTTTTAAAGCAGGGATGTATCATAGCCGTTAAAGGCCTGGGAGGCTTTCATCTGGCAGTGGACGCTGAAAACGATGATGCTGTTACCCGGCTCAGAAGAAGAAAACATCGGGAAGCAAAACCGCTGGCTATTATGTCTTATGATGTCGAACGTATTCGCAAATATGCCCAGGTTGAGCAGAAAGAGGAAAAACTGCTTACTTCATCCCAGCGCCCGATCGTACTTCTGAAAAAAAAAGAACCAAATTCGATTGCAAAGGCGGTAGCGCCCCGCAACTGTTATTTTGGCGCCATGCTGCCGTATACACCTCTCCACTATCTTCTTTTAAGTCGCGGCTTTACCGCCCTGGTGATGACCAGCGGCAACCTGCGTGAAGAGCCGATAGTCATTGACAATGACGATGCCTTTGAAAGATTGTCTGATATCGCCGATTATTTTCTGATTCACAACCGTGATATCTATCTACGCAGTGATGACTCGATCGTCCGCAAAACGGCTGGTGCCACCCGGGTTATCCGGCGTTCAAGGGGCTATGTTCCGGTTCCTGTCTTTTTAAAAAATAAGGTTCCACCCATTTTGGCCTGTGGCGCTGAATTAAAAAATACGATATGTCTGACCAAAGCTAATAAAGCCTTTGTAAGCCAGCATATCGGCGATCTTGAAAATCCGGCAACTTATGATTTTTTTGAGTTGACGATCCGGCACATGAAGCTGATACTGGATATCCAACCGGAAATTATTGCTTTTGACCTTCACCCGGACTATTTGAGCTCTCGATATGCTCAAGAACAAAAAGATATTAAAAAGGTCCAAGTACAACACCACCATGCTCATATTGTCAGCGCCATGGCGGAAAACCGGATCGACGGCCCCGTCATCGGCCTCTCTTTTGATGGAGCCGGATATGGAACCGACGGCGCCATATGGGGAGGCGAAATCTTGATTACCGATATAGAAAAGTTTTCCCGGACCGCTCATTTCGCCTATCTACCAATGCCCGGGAGTGCTGCAGCCATAAAAGAGCCCTGGCGCATGGCTGTCAGTTACCTTTACGATGCCTTTGGCGAAAAATTTTGGGATCTTGATCTTCCCCTGTTGAAAGCAATCGGCACCAACAAGGTGAAAATCATGGTGGATATGGTGAACAAAAAGATCAATGCGCCTTTTACCTCCAGTCTCGGGCGCCTTTTTGACGGCATTGCGTCGATTGCCGGGATAAGAAATCATGTCTTGTTCGAAGGCCAGGCCGCCATGGAACTGGAGATGTTAGCAAGTGATCAAGTAGCCGGCATCTATGACTACGAATGGGAAACTACCGACAGTCACAAAATTCTAACCAGGCCGATTATCCAAGGTGTGGTTAAAGACATGCTGCAAGGAATTCACCCATCTGTGATCAGCCGCAAGTTTCATCAGACCCTGATCCGGCTGTTTGCCGAGCTGTGTGAAGTTATTCGAGAAGAGAGCGGATTAAACAAGGTGGTTTTAAGCGGCGGAGTGTTTCAGAATTCAATACTGTTAACCGGCCTGATAAAAGCGCTAGAAGAAGCAAAGTTTAATGTCTATTCCCACACTCTGGTCCCGCCCAATGACGGGGGTATCAGTCTTGGTCAGGCTATGGTCGCTGCTGCAGTTGTCGATACGTAAGTCCAGAAGATCGTACTGGGGCGTCCTATTTAACTTGAGTAATGGACTAAACAATGGCTATCAAACATTTAGAAGAATACAGGGATCCGCAGATTGCTCAAAAAATCATTAAGCGGATAAAAGCGGCTAGCCTAAAACAAATTCGCTTAATGGAAGTCTGCGGCACGCACACTATGTCGATTTTCAAAAGCGGAATCAGACAGCTGTTACCGGAAACGATTTCGCTGCTTTCAGGTCCCGGCTGCCCTGTATGCGTTACCGCTCAAAATGAAATCGATGCTTTTATAGCGCTATCCAGAGTAGAAGATGTGATCATTACAACCTTTGGCGATCTTATCAAAGTCCCGGGAACCGATTCATCCCTTCAGACAGAACGTGCCGGGGGCCGCGATATCCGCATCGTTTATTCGACTTTTGACGCTCTTGAGATTGCAAAGAAAAACCCAAAAAAAAACGTCGTCTTTTTGGGGGTCGGCTTTGAAACCACCGCACCGACCATAGCTGCATCGATACTTGCTGCCAAAGAGATGAATCTTGGTAACTACTTTGTCATTTCCACTCACAAACTGGTCCCTCCGGCCCTTGTTGCCCTCATGGCCACCAGAGAAGTGAATATAGACGGTTTTTTACTTCCCGGCCATGTTTCCGTGGTTATCGGCACAAAGGCTTACCAACCATTTTTTAAACAATATCAAAGTCCCTGTGCTATTGCGGGATTTGAACCGCTAGATATATTGCAGGCAATCTTAATCCTGGTTGAACAGATTGAAACCGGAGCTCCGCAACTAACCAACAGCTACCGGCGGGCCGTTACATTTGAAGGCAACGTAAAGGCCCAAAAAATCATGCAAGATGTCTTTGAAACCGTTGATGTTAAGTGGCGCGGTATCGGAACAATTCCAGAAAGTGGTCTTAAGATCAGAAAGGAATTTGCCGCCTTTGATGCCCAAAAGGAATTTGCAATCATTGTTTCTGAATCAAAGGAACCCAAGGGCTGTGTCTGCGGTGAAATCCTGACAGGTATTAAAAATCCGACTGAGTGCCCGCTTTATCAAAAGGCCTGCACACCCATGAACCCGGT
The DNA here is from genome assembly GCA_030613575.1 of Desulfobacteraceae bacterium. Lineage (GTDB taxonomy): Bacteria > Desulfobacterota > Desulfobacteria > Desulfobacterales > UBA11574 > S5133MH16. Next base: position 24,558 of record JAUWLP010000005.1, on the reverse strand, counting down.
GGGCCCTTGCATGGTTTCAAGCGAAGGGACCTGTGCAGCTTATTATCGCTACTACAGCATATAAAGGACAATTCAATGAAGATCGACAAAATTCTTTTGGATCACGGTAGCGGCGGGAAAATGTCACACCAGTTGATTACTGATATGGTCCTCCCCATATTTGACAACCCAATACTTGCAGTACTGCACGACGGCGCAATTTTCGATATTGCCAAACAGCGAATGGCCTTTTCCACAGACACCTATGTAGTCGATCCCATTTTTTTCCCGGGCGGAAGTATTGGAAAACTCGCTGTAAACGGAACTGTCAATGACCTCGCCATGTGCGGGGCTACTCCGCTTTATCTTAGCGCAGGATTAATTATTGAAGAGGGTCTCTCTTTGACGGACCTGGGAAAAATCCTTCAAGACATGGCTTTGGCTGCTGAAAAGGCTAATGTAAAAGTTGTGACCGGAGATACTAAAGTTGTTCCCAAAGGTGCTGTCGACAAGATTTTTGTTAATACGTCTGGGATTGGGCTAATACCCCGGCAGGTCGACATTTCCAGCCATAGGGCCCGCCCCGGAGACAAAGTTATCATCAGCGGGAGTATTGCTGACCACGGCATGACTGTATTAACCCAAAGAGAAGGTATGATTTTTGACTCACCGGTTATAAGTGATACCGCGCCGCTAAATCATATGGTGACAAAAATGCTTGCCGCCCACAAGGATATCCATGTGCTGCGCGACCCGACTCGCGGAGGTGTCGGTGCGGCATTGAATGAAATTGCCGGCAAATCCGGCGTCGGAATTAAAATTTACGAAGAAAAGGTCCCGCTAAAAAAAGAGATCGCCGGAATCTGTGAACTGCTAGGATTTGATCCTTTCTATGTTGCCAATGAAGGCAAATTGATTGCCTTTGTCGCTCCTGATTATGCCGAGAAAGTCCTTGCAGCGATAAGAGCAGATGAATTTGGCCAAGACGCCTGTATCATTGGGGAGGCGATCGCTGATAATCCCGGTAAAGTGATCATGCAAACCAGCATAGGAGGATCCAGAATCGTTGATATGCTCACGGGCGAGCAGCTGCCGCGAATCTGTTAATGGAATCGGGGTCTCCCATGGCGGGACTGGATGGAAACTAGTTTAACTTACGACTTATCTTCTGTTTGAGCCAGTCGATCCAGGGACCGAAACCTGCTTCGGTTTTGGCCGAAATCTCAAAAATCGGCATGTCGGAATGTACCTGCCGGATATACTTCACAGCCGCCTGGCGGTCATAGTCGAGATGCGGTAGTAAATCAATTTTATTTAATAAGGTTGCGTCGCATACCCTAAACATCAAAGGGTACTTGACCGGCTTATCTTCACCTTCCGTCACACTTAAAACGACCACCCGCAAATCCTCACCGATGTCAAATTCGGCCGGACATACCAGGTTGCCAAGGTTCTCCACGATTAAAAGATCGATGTCTTCCAACTCAAAGTTGTTGACCGCTGTTTTAATGACATGGGCCGCCAGGTGACAGTCGCCTCCGAACGCATCTGTATTGACCTGCACAACCGGCGCGCCTGAAACAGCCAGCCGGTCGGCGTCATTTGAGGTACAGATATCGCCCACAATCACAGCGCATTTGATCTTAGGCATAAGATAAGAGAGGGCCTTTTCGAGTATTGCGGTTTTGCCGGAACCAGGAGAACTCATCACGTTAATAACAAAAACACCTTTTTTAGCAAATAGTTCACGATTCTGCTGCGCAATTGCGTCATTAACATCCAGAACTCTGCGGACTACCTTTATTTTCCTGGTGCCGGCTTTTATGTTTCCCCTGCCAGCATCATTTCTGGTATGAGAATGAAAAGGTTTTTGAAACGTTTTGTGATGGTTATATTGTTGAATTTTATATAGTTTTATCAGCATCTGGTTCACCCTCATCAGTAATTTCGATAGAATTGATATCCAGCTCCCGGCCTGAAATTACTTCCACGGACCCGCTGCTGCATTTCCGGCAGGCAAAGACAGGTTCATTGATGGTTTCTTGCGAATGGCAATCCCGGCACCTTACTACAACCGGAACCTCTTCAATATTGAGTTCTGCATTACAAAGGGGGGTGTCTTTAGCTACAATCTCAAAACAGAAACGAAGATTTTCGGGTACCACCGCCGACAGTTTGCCGATTTTCAGATTGACTCTTTCAACTCTCTGGCCTTTCATGCCGGCAGGAATTGAAGCAGTCGCAATCTCAACGATCTCCATAGCTATGCCCATTTCATGCATAAGTAACTCATTTAGCATAATTAGTGCTTAACGAAAACCCTGTTTTTCCCCTGCTGATATCATTTGCGTCACGCAAGAGTTCGTAACACCAAGATACCTCGCAACAATAGCCCCGGAATAACCGAGTTCCCTGACACCGATCCACGACATCGCATGCCTGGCTTAAGCGACTGCCCTTCTTCGACCTCCTGACCGAAGTTAACCCATAGAAACATTGTACCTTCCAGACACTTTTTCGGCAAGCGCTTTCATATCTATTCGCTGTCCGGACAGCCTTAAGCTCTTTTTAAAAAGATCATCAAGGCCCGATATGACCTGCTTGACAAAATCTCCGTCACCGAGTATCTGCTGGTCAGCAACCTCCCTTTCACCGCGCCTTCGGATAGCGAGAACCGCCGACCAGCCGCCCATGCTCCGTATTAATCCTCCGCCGACCAATTCCGGCCTGCGGCCCTGATCAATACCTTCGCTCCATCCTGACCCAGGGTTGACAGACGACCTATAAAATCATTGCGATCCGTATTACTTAAAAAAATCTTTCTTCTCTCAATACCCCGACCCATGACATGGTGCAACACTCCAGGGGCATCTAATCTTGCTAACCTTGGCATAACCTGTAATTCTTATATTGAATATTAAACGTCAAGCACTTTCTGTACGAATGTCCCCTATTACATTAGGAATAATTACGAAATTTGACAAAACCCAATCATTTCAATTGTATTTGCATCTATATCTTATATAACCTATTAATATCTTGACAATATTTAACTAAGATGAGATATTGGCCAAGCTTTTCAACATCAATATTGACGTTCTCTCAAAAAGTCAGATTTTAATGGCAAAGTAAAAAGCTCCAAATTCAAGGCGCGCAAATTCCGAGGAATCGGCTATCCGCCGGTCCCGGAGGGAACGTACTTATAGTGCGTCGCAGTGACGAGGAATGCAGCGCAACGCAGAAGTTGGACTTTTTACGAAGCCATCAATATTATTTATATCCGTAGGAAAAATACACCATGGTACTTACAAAAGCTCAGATCGTAGAAACAATCTGCAATCAGATCGGTTTTCCTAAAAACAGATCCTCAGAAATTGTAGAAACGCTTCTTGAACTCATCAAAAGCACATTGGAATCCAGTGAGGACGACGAACCCTAATTTTGTTGAAACTCTTGAGAAAGCATGCATTTTACTAATTCCGAAAAAAGCTTCATCTAAAGTAAATCAGAACCATCTCGAAGGTGACTAGATAGTGCCTGAAAGAAAGGCATGTCTGGCTCCTGTTCGTGGGTAAATTCAGAGAGAAAGTGAGGATTATATGGAATACGCATATCCAAACAAAAAATTCACAGCGGCAGTTACCGGGATGGCTACAAGCCCCAAAAATATTCAAGAAAAAGTTGGGGATGCCTTTATTAACCATTTAATGTATCTCGAAACAGAAGAGTTGCCGGAGGAAATTCGCCTTAAATTTAGCAATATGTTTCAAAGATTAACAAAGTGCGAACCTATTGGGAATAAAGGAAGTGTCCAGGTTACAATTGACCAAATGAGCACTGATGAAGCTACAGAAATCGCTATGAATATCGTTTACATGGCCGATATAGTGCATTCTAAGTTATCAGATTTGTGATTTAAAAAAGGGTGACCTCTCATCGGTGGTTGTTTTCCATCGTTTTTAGGATACTGAGGAGCTATTCTTGCGGAAATAAAATCATAAGCATGTTTCCGAATTGTATCGATACCTTTATCTTGAATATATTGTCGGTCCTTGTTGGAAAGTTTTAATTTGGATCTGAATGTGGATTTTTTCAGGCTGATCGTCTAAATGGCTTTTTGTTTCTTGAAAAAATATTGAATCAGTTTTATAGATTTGGACAATTTTAATAAAATTAGTATTGTAAATGTTAACGGTTTCGTAAAAAGTCAGATTTTGATGGTAAAGTAAAAAGCTCCAAATTCAAGGCGCGCAAATTCCGAGGAATGAGACGTACATATAGTACGTCGCAGTGACGAGGAATGCAGCGCAACGCAGAAGTTGGACTTTTTACGAAGCCATCAATGTTAAAACCCAATAAAGGGATAGTATAGTGAACCCAGATCGATTGAGAATGACCTACGGATTTGGATCAAATTTGACACATCTCGGAAAGAGACTCTTACTTATTTACGGGGCAATCTATATTTTAGAACTTTTATTTGAGCACTGGTTAAAAATTCCAGTCGTTGAAGTTCTCCAGCTTTACCCTTTTAAATATAAGAGTTTTCATATCTGGCAGATTTTTACCCATCCGTTTATTCACAATCCCCGAGCGCCCATGAGTTTTCTGATTAACTGCATCGTATTTTATTTTTTTGCTGCGCCGGTTGAAAATGCTTTTGGCTCTAAACGTTTTTTGATCCTTTTTTATTTGTCTGCTTTAGGTGGAGCTTTATGCGGGCTTGCCTTTAGCAGCGTATCCGGTTTTAATGCACCATTTTTAGGCATGTTGCCGAGCATACTATCCATGATTGTTATTTTTGGACTGCTAAGTCCCGAATCTACAATATTGTTAATGTTTATATTACCAATAAAAGCAAAGTATGTCAGTTACGGTACTGCCTTAATAACCCTTTTGACTTTTTTGGCTAAGGCAAATCCTCACGGTGCATATCATCTTGGTGGGATTCTTTTTGGTTATATCTATTTTAAAGGACCAAGAACTATATTCGATCCCAATTTAATTTATACAAAGTACCTCGAGTGGCAGCTTAAAAGGAAACGATCTCGTTTTAAAGTTTTAGACGGCAATAAAAAGAAGGATGATGATAAGCCAACTTATCATTGATGTTTTTCAAAATATCTAATCGCCTTCCTTAATTCAGATACAGGCGCAAATTAAGCCTTCAAATAAACACCTTTTCCAACATTCTTAACCTTACCCTGCTTCTTAAGTTTATAAACATTATTGTGAATCTGCCTCTCGTTAAATCCAGTCTTTTTCACCAGTGTAGCGGTATTAACACCTTTCTTGCTCCTTCTAATAATTGCCAGGACTGTATCAATAACTGATAATTTAGCGGTTTGCTTTGCGGCGGGTTTTTTAGCAACGACTTTTTTTACAGGAGCTTTTTTGGCTGCTACCTTTTTCATGGGTTTTGCTTTGGCTACAGTTTTCTTTACTGGTTTTGCCTTGACGGCTTTTGGTTTCACAAGCTTCCCAACCGTAATAATCATCCTATCAACTTTCTTAGCAAGTACCTTAATTTCCCTGTTAATCGCCTGCAGGTTCTTTTTCAGATTCTTTGTCATTTCATTCTCCCCCTTTGTAAGTTCATAAATTTTCCTACTGGAAGGTACTTGTTTAACCCGATATTCCAGTTTAAGCGTATCGCTTTTCGTCATTTCAGAACTGACACCAACTAATTTAACAGGCCTCCGAGATCTTGTATATTTAGCACCCCTGCCTGAATTATGTGCTGCCAACCGGTTTTTTAGGTTATTGGTTATCCCACAATATAAAGATTCATCAGAACACCGAATCAGATAAACAACCCATTGTCTTTTATCCATTTTTCAGTTTTGATTATCCACCCGTTCCTTCACTTTCTTCCCAACTTTGAAAAACGGTAACTTCTTAGATTCAACCTGGATCGGTTCTCCAGTTTTCGGATTCCTCCCGGTATACGCTTTGTATTGTTTAACGCAAAATGAACACAGACCCCGGATTTCCACCCTGTCACCATTTGCAAGGGCCTCCGACATTTCACTAAAGAACAGGTTGACTACGGCATCAGCTTCAGATTTTGTAAGTCCGGTTTCATTTGCAAGGGCGATGATTATATCTATTTTGTTCATGGAGATTCTCCTGCATACAGTGATTTTAATTATCCATCCTGCTCCTTCCTTAAAATACTTCGCTTTAAATACGGCTATTTGGCGGCCTCTGTTGCGTAATCTGTAGAATCTGACCGCCCTTTTGTCAAGGTGCGAATCGAATCCGTCCTGTGACAATCAAGTTAAATAGAACGCCCCAGTACCATCTGCCGGAGCTACGGGGCAAGCAGATTTTCGCAGATATACACAGATAATATTGTTATTTTGCAATTTAAGAATCTTGATAATCTGTGTTCATCTGTGTCCAAAAAAGGAAATTCCTATACTATTAAATTATGGCTATAATGAATTGATTTCATCTGGTTGTAGCAGTGGAATATATTTTAGTTTAATTTCCTCTGGCGTCCTCTTCTCTATCTTTGACAATTCTTTTTCTAATCTCATAATTTTTTCTTGTACAATTTCAATTCTATCCTTCACGGAATTTATTTTACGATTTACATCTTTTAAATTTTGGGCATTATCCCTTACTTCTGTATAGAGTTCACTTAATCTCATAAGTTCAATCAAATTTTGTTGTAATTTTCGACGCAACCCTAATGCAATTTTAGTTCTATCGTGACGCCAAATGAGAAAACTCCAAATCCTACCACATCCTATAATTGATGAGCTCGTAAACAGTCTTTTGCGAGCGATATTGAGAATTTTTGGAAAAAGATTCATGAAAGGCTGAACGTTAAGAATTGCAAACTGTTTGAGGGCGTTAGCCCGAGTTTTTGCAATTTAGTGAAGCGTTTCATGAATCCCAAAAATACTCACGAAGCGAGTAAAATGGGCTTTTTACGAAACCCTCATAATTAAAACAACAATAATTTAATTAATGAAGATGTGTCTATTTCCATAATTCCTCCTGCGCTGTTATCCTTGCTGTTGTAGTGAGGGTTATCCCTTACGTTTAAGTTTATTAGTAGACTTATTCGTATTGTTTATTAGATCTTCTTTATGTTTTTTCTTTCTAGAATATTTAGAATTGTCTTTATGTTCTCGAGTTATGGTGCGAACTCAACTAAAGTATGATCTTCATTAATCAATTCTTCATCAATGATCTTTGAAGTTTGTTCCCAATCACCGCCTGCTAATCCAGCACCAATTTTTGGATAGCCAATCCGCTTCCCAGAATAATTTGATTTTAACTTTTTGAATACAGAACGAATAGCGTCATAATCTGCTTTTATCCCCGGGCCTTTATAATCGTGCTGGGTATATGCGTTTATTACGGTTATTTTGTTTTCGTTTCTTTTGATCGTGGCATGACTATAAGTGCCTAGCTTGTCCTTATTACCTTTCTCAGTTTTATAATCTGCTTCGTATGCTTCTGGAAATTCGCTCTTTATCGCCTTGGCTATCCCTGCACCCATAGTACAAAAACAGTTACATCCATGAACGATAACATCGAATTTTCCCTCTAAAACCAACTTTATCAAATCGCCTTTTATAATTTTCATTTTATTTCACCATACCTTGCATATCTCTTGCTTTATATAAAACAAACCTTCTGACGGCTTCTTTGGTTTGCCTTAACGGTTTTGAAATAAATGTCAGTATCTGCGATGACGCTTGTTAAAATTTACAACATAGCCAGTGAGTATTCTGTGCATACTAGAGGCCAAAGGCATATTCTTTGTCTTACAAAAGATATGGAAATGATTCGGCATCAAAACCCAGGCATAGATTTCCATCGCACCATCCTGAGCCAGGGTTGATAGACGACCTATAAAATCATTGCGATCCGTATCACTTAAAAAAATCTTTCTTCGCTCAATGCTCCAACCCATTACATGGTGCAACACTACAGGGGCATCTAATCTTGCTAACCTTGGCATAACCTGTAATTCTCATATTGAATATTAAACGTCAGGCACTTTCTGCACGAACGTTATGTCCCTTATGTTGTGTGTTTTCCTATCTTATTGAAATTGCATGATTATATCGTCATTCCGGCTTTTTGAAATACGATTATATGCAGGTGCCCTGATTCTAAATCCAGTCACTGTTTGAATTTTACTTTTAACGAATATTTTATAGTAGTTTGATGATTTAACATTGTATCCAGTAACTATCAAATATTTTTCCAATCACTTATATTTGATGATATCTGGAGTTCAAAAAATATTATTAAAAAACTGTTTGACAGTTGTCGAATTATGGTCTATATTCCAATTTAACAATATAAGGAGTTGGCATGAAAACATTTGTCAAAGTTATGAAAGCCCTTTCAGACCCCAATCGGGTAAAAATTGTAAAAATGCTCCAGCAAAAAGTGATGTGCGTTTGTGAACTTCAGAGTGCTTTAGGCATTTCCCAGCCGAGTGTTTCCAAACATCTTAAAATACTGGAAGAGGCAGGGTTGGTCGATTATCAGAAGGATGGATTGTGGGTCAACTACTATCTGGCCGACGGCCATCACAGCCCCTATGCAGCCAGCCTGCTGGGGAACATTAAACACTGGCTGAACGAAGATCCTAAAGTGGCGGAATTGGTTAAAAAAGCGCCGTTTTTAAACCGGGATGAAATATGTAAAATATAATTTTTTTTGGTTTTATTATATAGCTATAATTGCATATTAGTATATAATATCGATATTTTTCTTTTGCCCGTTACCAAGCGCTTTCTTCGCTTGGCTCATAATGATGCCTTGTGAGACCTTTGAAAAACGTTCAATTTTGTTCAAGTCCAAGGAAGGCGAAAATTTTAACCACAGGAATACATTGAGTATTTTGAGGATTAAAATTTGAGCCTGACGCCGGAATTGGGCAAAAGGGGGCGTTTTGCAAAGGTCTCCTTGTATATCCGGCCGATACAAGGCTTACAGAATTTAGGTAAAAGAAAGATTTTAGATAGGAGGAAGATTAAATGGATAACACATCAATAACGAAAAGCATGAATGTGGTTATAGATGGATCTTCTGAAGTGGAAAAGGAAGAAACGCAACCGAGTCTGATCGACTGGAAATCCATCTGGAAGCCGCTTTCTTTAATTACGGGTGTTTTTCTGATCTTTTTCTGGCTTCCGGTGGACAGCAGCCATTTTACCAATGCCGTCATTGAATCCCTGGCACTTGCCAAGTGGTACGCACAGGAGCATGTGATTCTCTGCCTGGTCCCGGCCTTTTTCATTGCAGGTGCCATTGCCTGTTTCGTGTCCCAGGCGGCGGTAATGAAATACCTGGGCGCCGGCGCCAAAAAAGTGCTGGCTTACGGTGTGGCGTCCGTATCCGGTTCCATTCTAGCGGTTTGTTCATGTACGGTTTTGCCCCTTTTTGCCAGCATCTGGAAACGGGGCGCGGGACTCGGCCCGGCAATTGCGTTTCTCTATTCCGGTCCGGCCATCAATGTGCTGGCCATCGTGTTGACGGCCCGTGTCCTCGGGCTGGCCATCGGCACGGCCAGAGCTGTGGGCGCCGTGATTTTCAGCATTGTCATCGGGTTGATCATGCATTTTCTTTTTAGAAAAGAAGAAGAAGCCAAAGCACAGGCAGCATTACATATGCCCGAACCTGAAGTTGAACGGCCCCTGTGGCAGAATGTGATCTATTTCGCTACCATGGTGTTTATACTTATTTTTGCTACCTGGGGAAAACCAGCCGAACCCACCGGCCTGTGGCATGCCATTTACAGTATCAAGTGGCTGATGACCGGTCTTTTTGCAGTGATCCTGGGTGTACTTCTCATTGCCTGGTTCAAGGTGAAGGCCTATAAAGTTGGGCTGGTCGGCGCGGCGGTTTTGGTTCTGGCGCTTCTTTTCCCACACGAGCCGCTCATTGCCTTTTCTACAGGCATCATCGGACTGGTGTGGATGATCACCACCACCCGTGGAGAAACCGAAAACTGGTTTCTTTCTTCCTGGGATTTTACCAAGCAGATCATGCCACTGCTTTTTGCCGGAGTCCTGGCGGCAGGTCTTTTGCTTGGAAGGCCGGGCTCAGAGGGTTTGATTTCATCAAAGTGGGTGAGCAGCCTGGTAGGCGGAAACTCACTGGGGGCAAACCTGTTTGCTTCAGTTTCCGGCGCTTTTATGTATTTTGCCACGCTCACGGAGGTGCCGATTTTGCAAGGACTCCTGGGATCAGGCATGGGCCAAGGACCGGCTCTGGCTCTTCTGCTTGCCGGGCCTGCACTCAGCCTTCCGAATATGCTGGTCATCCGAAGTGTGCTGGGCACTAAAAAGACCATCGCTTATATCACGCTGGTTGTCATCATGGCCACCATCAGCGGGATGATCTTCGGGCATTTTTTTCGATAAAAGACAACCCATTCAGCCACTAAGGCACAAAGAATATGTATGAATTAAAAATGGCAGGCAGTAATACTGGTAGTATTTCGAGGATTAACCCACCAAAGTTCGGTGGCGGGTTAAAATTTGAGTCTGACCCCAGAGAAATAGGCTACGCATTTCACGGGGCAGGCGCAGATATTGGCGGAAAAGACAGTTTTCGTTCAGGCACTATTTAACGATACCAAAAGGAGAAGATTATGGAAATTAAAGTTTTAGGGCCCGGTTGCCCAAAATGTAAGCAGACCGAACAGAATGTAAAGGACGCAGTTGCTGAAACCGGCGTGGATGCCACGGTTGAAAAAGTAACCGGTGTCATGGAAATCGCCGGCTACGGTGTTTTCGGCACCCCTTCGGTGGTCATCGACGGCGAAGTTAAAAGTGTCGGAAAAATTCCGGGTAAAGAAGAAATCAAAACCTGGATTGAAAAATAGCAAACAAGATAAAAAAGGAGGAAAAGAAAATAGCTGAAGAATGTTGCACACCCGGATCAGGACGTGAGTGATGCATTGCCTTATGTGAATGCGGTTCTAGACGGGAATTCCTATTCAAAAGATCCGCCGTCCGTAGGATTTAAGATCCATGGGAAGCTGATCACCATCCATTCCAGGAAAATCGCAGTTAATGCCCTCAAAGACGAGGAAGAAACCACAAAAAGCGATTGCGATTTTAAGATCATATATTAAAGCCCCGGTTATTACAAGGACAAGATAACATGGAACTTACCGGAACATGTAAAAAATGCGCTCACTTCAAGATATGTGAAAATCCCTGCATCTTTATTGAAAACTACATATCAGAGAGTGGTCTTGATGTATGGGAAACAAATATTAAGGGTGAAGCGGGGGAAACGATAACAATCTTTTACGGTTCAAAGATCGTAAGAAATGAAACTTTCTTGCTTGGCGGTGATGGATCTTACAGCAAAAATACAATTCTTGAAGGAGAAAACCCTTTCAGGCATTTTGAACCTAAACTTATCAAAACAGGGACCTTTGTTGACCGCTTTTTTCACAAATGGAGCTATACGGATCTATCTATTAAATATGAAATGAGTGTTGAAAATGTCCGGGCTAATTACCACAACGCTAAAAAACGACTTTTTGAAGTAATGGAAGCCCTTGACTCTGGAAAGCCTCGAAAGCTGCAACATATAAAAGCAACGGTTAAAGAAAGATCAGGGGCTTTAACTCGTGGTCAACGATGGTACTTATTGAACAAGCTATTCGATTTAACTCCCTCCGAAATTGCCAGTTTTGAAGGTCTCAAAAATAGCACACCCGTTTATAAACAAATCAAAGTTGTCAGTGATCAGATAGAAGCCGGGGAACTGGACTTATTTGAAGTTGACTCGGCAAAAACCGAGGAAGCCAAAAGACGCCTTGAGGCAAAAAGGGCCAGAGACCGAGCCTACCGCCTTAGAAATATTGAAAGGTAAAGAGCCCGTGACCAGGAACGCTACGCCTGCAAGAAAGCCCAAGCCAATTAATCACCCATCGAAAATCCTTTGATCATTTTGAATAAATAATGTATTAAGCTGATATTACAACATAAGGTAAGAAAGCACAAGTTGGATTCTGTTAGAATGTCATCACTTTTCTGAAAGTGATGATACAGGCACAACATCACGAATTAAGACCGTAACAGAATGCTTCCATATGTTAAGATGTGGTTAAGGCCGAAGGAAGAAACAGGCTGATATTCCGTTTTTTTTATAAAAACTATTTGGTTATAGTTTGTCCAGTTGGAGGTAAAATGGCTGAAAAAAAATTAACACGCCGAAGGTTTTTAAGAGACCTTACAGTTACATGTACATGCAGCAATCTGTGTGTTAATTCTCTCACTGCACGTCATGCTCTAGGGAAAACCCATAAGAAATATGGTTCTAAAGATACGATAAACATGGAATATCGAACTCTAGGTAGAACAGGGCTGAAGGTATCTGCTCTTAGCTTTGGCGTAATGCGACTTACAGAGCCTGCTGTTTTGTTTGAAGCTCTGGAAATGGGAATAAACTATTTTGATACGGCCCATAGTTACCAAAGGGGTAATAATGAAAAGATGCTCGGTAATGTGCTCAAACAGTATGGTAGAGAGAAGGTCTTTATTGCTACTAAAATCCCCCCTTATAATAAGCGCTTGGGTGTAAAACTACTAAATGATCAAAAATCCCTGGAAGCAAAGATGGAGGAAAGCCTAAAAAGACTACAGACTGACTATGTTGATGTGCTTTTCCTTCATAGTATTAAAGACCCGGCCTTGCCAGTACATGATGAAATGCTGAGCTTTTGTCAAAAAATGAAAAAAACTGGAAAGGCACGCTTTGTGGGAATTTCCTTCCATTCGGCAGGCAAGACTTATGTGGACACAGTGGATCAGGCTCTAAAGGCCGATTTCTATGATGTATTTCTGGCAACCTTAAATTATAAAAGTCCCCCGGAGCACATTGAGGCACTGAAACGTGCGCAAAATAAAAATGTGGGAATTGTAGCCATGAAGACACAGGCAGGTGGGTATCAGCAGGGAACCCGTGAATCTCTCAACCCCCATCAGGCAGCGCTGAAATGGGTCCTCGACCTCAAATTTGTGGACTGTGCAATACCTGGTATGGTTAACAGACAGCAGCTTACGGAAAACTCTAGGATTATCGGAATGAAGATGGGATGGAGTGATAGAAAGACGCTTGCTGTTTATTATGATACTGTTAAAGATCGCTATTGCTTAAGGTGCGGCAACTGCACTTCTTCATGTAAGAAGGCTGTAGACATTCCCACAATTCACCGTTCGCTTATGTACTGGGAGGGCTATGAAGACTTTGAAATGGGCCAGACTACTTACCGGGAGCTGTCAACTGCAGAGAACGCTTTGGCGTGTATGAGCTGTTCAGCACCTACATGTAAATGCATTAATGGAATAAAAATTTCGGAGCGAATGCGGTATGCACATACTACTTTTATTTAAAAGTAAGCAAATCAACGTTGGATTACGCTATTGCATAAGTTTTCTTATTATTCTGTTGCTTTTAGTCGGGACATGTATCAACAGTGTGGCTGAATCAAGAGTTGAGGCCATTTTTACCACTACTTTGTCAGTATCTGGATGGAATCTGGAAGGACAACCTTATCGCTATATCCCCCAAAACCTTTATAAATATATTAATGGCGGGGCAGATTTTTTTATTGCTTACGGTTTTATTGAACTGACAGGGGCAAACTACTCTCCTGTTTCAGGAGAAAGAGACTTTGTGACTATTGATATCTATGATTTGGGAAACAAGCTGAATGCCTTTGGCGTATTCCAGTCAAGAAGAGACAGCCATGTATCTTCTTTGAACATTGGTACAGCATCTGTTGCTTCTGATGGCTACATTGCTTTCTATAAAGATAGATTTTACGTTGAAATACAGGCCTATATCATTAGCAAAAAAGATGAGGGGGTGATTAAGAGTATGGCCTCATCAGTTGCAGAGCTTTTGCCGGGTGAAAATTCCTTGCCGATGGAGCTTTCATATCTTCCTGAAAAGGGAAGGATTGCTGGATCGGAGCGTTATATAAGGGGGGGTATACTTGGCCATGCATTTATAGATAGGGGGATAATGTGCGATTATCAAAACGAAGGAGAAAAAGTTTCGGCATTCGTTGCCATTTTGCCTTCATATCAGGATGCCGTGAAAGCCGTGGAACAACACAGGTCTTTTTTAAAGAAATCTAAGCAAAAATGCCTGCCACTTGATAAATTTGGGGAGCACAGTTTTGTTTCAAAGGAACCCTATCATAATAAGATTATCGAGACACAGCGAGGGCGGTTTGTGGTAGGTGTCTATGATTTGAGCACTATAGAAACGGGGAAAACATTGCTTGCGGATATACTGAAAAATTTAAAACAAACGTCTGGGAAATAGATACCTCAATAGGGTTCAAATGATTCAACCTAAGTTGATAATCTGGGAATATATTTTTTAACCTGGCACTCTTGATTAAAGCAACATGCTTTACAGTCCCTTAAATGGGTTCGGCATCCTGCGTAAAGTGCATAAGAACCGGCCAACCGAGCTTCATCGGATAAATATGTTTGTTTAGGGCCATTTTTAATATCGGCGACTTTGCCTGATATGCCTGTGTATCCGGACCAGTAGGCATTTTTCAGCCCGGATTGCCAAGCGATATCGACACATCTTTCCATAAGCTGCCGGTCGGCTCCAGAGTGATATTCTAAAACAAAATTAGGCCTGAAAGCTAAAAAGGATACAGGCAAAGAGGGGTCGATGGAGGCAATGAATTCAGTTAAGGGTTTTATCTCATTTTCGTTTATCTTAGGGATCACAACGATTCTATACTCCCACAGCCTATCTTTGGCATATTTTCCGATATATTCCGCATTCCTTAAAATCGGCGCTGAAGAGGTTCCCGTTAAGGCAAGGTGAACTTCGTTATGATAGGCCTTTAAATCGTAAGTAATAGATGTGGTAAAATTTAAAACCCTTATTAAACTTTCTTCAGTCATATATCCATTGGTATCGTAATTTACCTTGGTGATAGGCTCTATTTTCCTTGCTTCTTCAACGATCTTTTCTATGTATGGTAAATGAATGGTTGGCTCTCCGCCTGAAAAGAAAATTCGATCTGCCCCCATTCGCTGACCGGAAATCGAACCCAGTTGCTCGACGCATTCTTCAGCCAGCTCAGCCGGATCTATAAATCCTCTTTGTACGAATCCATTGTCCGGGTATTGGGAAATCGTCCAGTTTTGGCAATTCAGGCACTTGAAATTGCAACCAGCCATAAAGACAGTATAGCTTTCCGGTGGTGCGGGATGTAAAGTGGCAGAAGCGACTGTGGGCATGGTCACCTTGCAAACACCTGTTTCACCTTTCATCCGATTTACCCTGCACCGGTGTTCACAAAGTTCACATTTCTTAAGGTCCTTTAAAAAAGAATGTTCGGTCATCTTATTAATATCTTGATGCCAGTAAATTGATGGGAATAGAAGCGATAATCTTCAAATTGCAGCTGGATATATTATATCATTAATGCGGACTAAATCAAAAAATATTTCAATTTAATAATCTCTATAATCATCAAGATATATGGTACGTATCGTATCCTGGAATATGGAAAGGCCGAAAAAGTTTAGATTTGTGTTTATAAGCGTAAAATTTAGGATTATTTTACGGCTGAGATAATCGTTTCGTATCTTGGGCGGCGACGGATTTCAAAGGGCCCTACATATATTGCAGCTATCCAAGGTTTCGGATAGATGATTTCGTACCCCAATCTATACCGCTTTTGGAGTAGTTTGCATGCAAGGTTTAAAGGCAGAGTACCAAAAATCGTAAATTTAAAGTAATATGGGGCGATGAAAAACTCGTGATTGCCGGATCCGATATTCTGGGACGTCCACTGCGCGGCATCGTCAGACTCGAAGCATCCGCGGTAAAATAAATCCATAGACTTACTTTGTAAAAGCCAAGGTCGAACTCGACTGCCGGTCAGGGGCAAATAGTCCAAATGGCTTGGGCAGCCGGTGCAAGCATCTAATCAAAGTGGGATCGCGCTTTTTTTATCGCCTCGTTTAGGGATTGCCAGGCATTATCCGCTCCTTCTTTAATGTCCCTCCACGCGGCATCGCTGGCCACGTCGATTTGATCCAGCTTCTGACTCATTTTTTCGCGCCTTTTTTGAAGGGTTTTCAATTGTTCTTCGAATTTCTTCTTTACTTCGACTTTGGCATTTTGCGCTTTGACCTCTAGCTTATTACGTTCAATGTTCCATTTGTAGTTTAGATCATTGAACTTGGCCTTCATCTTCTCTAAATAGGAATCTTTGGTTTCCATAACTTCCTCCATAAAATTACTCGGAGATGAATTTATACCAATTCTGTGATGAATCAGCAATCGTTGACCCGGTCCAATCTTTAATTGATGCTTCTTTGCCTTCATTGAAACATGAAAATCGAGAAGCACTATTACAGATTACTGGCCTGAAGTAACACCAGAAAATCATGCTCATCATGATATTTCCTGGTTAAGCTGTTTTTTGTTAATCAGGATTCGTTCATGGTGGTTATTCACGATACACATGTGCTCGGGTTATCGGTAAAGCATTGTTTGATCCCTTGGAGAAGAGAATCTGAAACAGTTGAGACTTGCCGCACTTAAATCCTGCTGCGGTACTGTGTAAAAAAAGACGCCATTGTTTCACAAACGCTTCATCAAATAGCCCCCTTATTTTTTCTATATTTTTCTCGTAATTTTCTATCCACTTTTCAAGAGTTTTAGCATAGTGCAACCACAAATTTTCTACATCTATTATGGAAAAACCGGTTTTTCCCATCTCGGACGTGATTTCATGAAGTGTAGGAATATAGGCCCCTGGGAAGATATAATTAAACGTCCAGGGATCGCTGGCAGACGGGGTATTTTCCCCAATGGTATGTAGCAGACCCAGCCCACCGGTTTTCAATAAATCCGAAACTTTTTGAATAAAGGCAGGTATAAATTTTTTCCCAACGTGTTCAAACATACCGATGGAAACTATTTTATCAAACTTTCCGCTTAATTGTCGGAAATCCTTGTACAAAACCTTGAGGCGATCTTGAAGCCCCAATTCCTTGATTTTACGATTGGCATACTCGAACTGATTTTTCGATAACGTATTTCCTACCCCCCGAATACCGTATTTCTGGGCCGCAAAGATAAGCATTCCACCCCAGCCGCAACCAATGTCGAGCAGCGTTTCATCAGGCTTAAGTATAAGTTTTCGAGCAATATGCTCGTACTTATTCAATTGCGCTTGTTCAAGAGAATCGTCTGACCTTTTAAAATATGCGCATGAGTAAGTCATGGTTTTGTCAAGGTAAAGTGCGTAGAATTCATCGCCCCGATCGTAATGGTAAGAAATATTTTTCTGAGCACACCGCAGTGTATTACTGTTTAGCATCCCGAGGATAAAAAGTCGAAATTGCTGCCATAAAGGTAACTTGTAATCGTCAAAACCAATGGCGAATCCAAGACGAAAAAGTTCCGCCATACAGTTCTCTATTTCCAGATCTCCCTCCATATAAGATTCGCCAAGCCCCAAAAAGCCTTTGCCGATGATACTACGAGCACAACTTTTGGTCTTCAAGCGTAAAGTTACCCGGGGAACAGCCCCGAAACGTATTACATCACCATCCCAGAATTCAAAGGCAAAGCATGCCTTTGGATCAGCTTGATGCATCATCTGGGCTATATTTTTGATAGCCTTTTTCATAATCCCTTGCTTATTTCATAATCCCTTATTCTAATTCTTCATAGGTTGGCTTTTTGACCATTAGGAAATCCCCCATTTGCTGTAAAAACAAAGACCCATCACCCTCGTATATTATAAAACAGTGGATGAACCTTTAGTGGTTTAATAAAGGTTTTATCCCTTGCTTGGGTTATGTCTCGGTTTGTTTTATTGTGTTTTTAGCAGGTTAAAATCAATACGCTATGGCCTATCAATTTCAGCACGGATTGAAGAGGTGCCAATGAATCAAAATCGCTTCAGGAATGATGCTAAATACTCGAAAGAGATTGAATATATGTATTATTTAATATTTTCTAATGTATGTCAAATTAATTCGATTTTGGGGAAAAGGGCAAAGGGATCTGGTTCAGTTGAGCAATAGGTTATCTTTTCAGAAAAATGCTGCCGTACAATACATTTCATAATATGTTCGGCGGCCCGTGATTTCTGGTACCTTTCCGAGAGGGAGATGTTGGGGAAGCGAGCGAGCCCGTAGGGTGTAGCTGATAATTAAGAATGCTTAAAAAAATACGATACATCATGCCATATCAAGTATTGACAAAAGTACTAAGCTTGTGAGTATGTAATACTCTAAACTTGTGCAAAAAAAGGAAGGAATGTTATGGCAAAAAAGACGATCGGCTTTGTTGGACCAGATGGTAGAACCTGTATGTGTGCGTATACTGTTTCGACAGTTGAACAAGACCAGTTTATGGGCGCCATAATCAAAGGCATGACAGGTATGGGTCCGGTAATGGATGCCGTCAGGGGAAAGAAAAAGTGGGCCATGAAAATATTCCCCGTCCCGGGAAAGTCACTTGAAGATTACAAGTCTGTTATTATAACGGCGTTTAAGAGCAAGGAAATTGACTGTGTTGTTATTATGCCTGAAGATCTCATTTATGACGGTATCGTAAATGAACTCATCGATGCCGGGTATGGTGACCGGGTCATTGGCTTGACCAGGGAAGCGGCTTTCATCGAGGGAGATAAAGTCAAGGCAAAGACCTGGATGAAAAGAGCCGGTGTGCCTGTTGCACCCTTCAAGGTGGCGGATGCGAAAAACCTGCACCAAATCAAGAGCATTGTTACGAATTTCATACGCAACCATGGTGGCGCGGTTTTCAAATATCCCTACAGCGCCGACGGCAAAGGTTCCCGACCTGTTTTCCGGATTGAAGACATCCTCGATGTGCGAAATATACTGCTCAAGGATTACAGCGAAAACTATAAAACACGGCACGGAGACAATAAATGGCCGCTGTTGATCGAGGCCTGGAAATCCGAAATCGAGATCAGCTTTACCGCCTTGATCGACAAAAAGGGTAACTTTTGCATTCTTCCCACCGCCATGGATTATCCCCTTCGCTATGAAGGGCCCCCGAGCCAGACCAACCCGGTTACAGGGGGAATGGGAGCCATCGGCATGCACCCCGCCGAAACACCTGACCTTATCAAGTTGGTGGGTGACAAAGTCATCCAGCCCTTTGTGGAGGAGATGAAGAAGAGGGCTATTCTCCGGCCATGTATTCTCTACCCTGGCTGTCGCGTATCCATCGATCCTGAGACCGGAAAACCGGTGGGTATACTGGTCTACGAAATGAATATTCGGGCAGGTGAACCCGAGATGCAGGTTGTGGCACGCCGGCTTAAAAATCTGGGAGAACTGATCGTTGCCGCAATCGATAGCAAACTCGATTCCATTGAGCCGGATGTGCGCAATGATCAAATCTCTATCTGCCTCGCGCTGGTTACCGGACCCGGTGGGCCACACGGGCAGAAGGGATACCCGAATTCGTATACAAAGTATGAGCCCGTGCTCATCAATTTCAAGAGCCTTGGAAAACGAGGTATTCTCATTGTCCCATCCAACATGAGCTGGGATGAAGAAAATCAGCGACTGATATCAGACGGCTCTCGGGTGTGCTACCTCAGTAAAAATGCCACGGTCAAACCCGGACAGAAAAGAGGAGAAGTCGCGGAAGCACTCAGGGCCTCACTCTTGCAGGCCTTTGACCATGGCCTTGTCAGGGTGATTCCCCGTGAAGCAGAGGAAACTTTTGAGCCGGCGGAGATACTGTTCGAACAGGGCAACATTACCGAGGCTGAATTTAACAAAGCAAAGGCTGCTTTCGAAAAAGCCAATCGTCTTGATATCCGCCGGGACCCCGGCAGGATTTATGAAGAATGGGATGAACTTTTCCCGGATTGGCAACTGGACATGTAAATCAAAAGGCCCTGAATGGCTCATATTTGAACATCAACCCCAATGAGGAGAAAATATCATGAAAGTTCTGGTCAGCGACAATCTGGGAGAAGCCGGTATCCGGATGTTTCAGGAAGAAGAAGGGATTGAAGTGGATGTGAAGACCGGACTGGCTCCCGAGGCGCTCAAAAGCATTATCCAGGAGTATGACGGCCTTGTTATCCGGAGCACCACAAAGGTGACAGAGGATCTTTTGGGCGCTGCAACGCGCCTTAAGGTTGTGGGCCGTGCGGGAATCGGTCTTGACAACGTGGATATTCCGGCGGCGACCAAGCGCGGGATCATTGTGATGAATACACCGGGCGGCAACGTGATTACAACCGCCGAGCACGCCATCGGCATGTTGATGGCGCTTTCGCGCAATGTGCCTGAAGGAACCGCATCGTTAAAGGCCGGACGCTGGGACAAGAAAAAACTGCAGGGAAGAGAAATATACAATAAAATCCTCGGCGTTATCGGATATGGAAAAATCGGATCCATTGTCGCCGATCTTGCCCGTGGCCTGAAGATGAAGGTGATTGTTTACGATCCTTATGTTACGCTTGAGCAGATCGAAAAGACCGGCTTTGAAAGTGTTTCCCTGGAAGAATTGTACCGCAGGTCCGATTACATTACGGTGCATGTCCCCAAGTTCAAAGAAACCATCGGACTGCTGAACAAGGACGTCTTCGAGCAGATGAAAGACGGGGTCATGATCATCAACTGTGCCCGGGGGGGGATTGTCGACGAGGATGCCCTTTATGCTGCCCTGGAGTCAGGGAAAGTTGCCGGCGCTGCACTGGATGTCTTTGAAAAAGAACCTCCCGGTATATGCCCCTTGATTGAACATGAACGCCTGATTTGTACCCCCCATCTCGGTGCTTCCACCCAGGAAGCCCAGACAAAAGTGGCTGTGGATGTGGCCGGTCAGATCATTGAATATCTCAATTACGGCACGATTATGAACGCCGTTAACGTTCCATCGGTCACCGGTGATCTTCTTACAAAACTGAGACCGTTACTGACCCTGGCGGATCATATCGGCAGCCTTCAGACCCAGCTTATCCGGGGACCCATTGAAAAAGTTTCCATTGAATATGCCGGAGATTTCAAGGAACTCGACCTGTCACCGGTTACAACAGCGGTGTTTAGAGGCCTGCTGGCGCCCGTGGTGAAGGATGATGTCAATTTCGTCAACGCCCAGGTCCTGGCAAAGGACAGAGGGATAACAATCAAAGAGATCATCAGTGATACGGCCGAAGAATATATCAACCTGATTACCGTCCGTGTTTCGACGCCGAAAGTGACGAATACCGTTTCCGGAACCCTATTCGGAAAGGATAAAATGAGGATCGTAAAGATTAACAATTTTCGGCTCGAACTTATCCCGGAAGGTCATCTGGCGCTGATATACACCCTTGACAAGCCGGGGGCCATCGGAAGTTTCTCGTCACTTCTGGGGAGTAAAAAAATCAGCATCGACCAGATGCATCTGGGACGGGAAGAAACCGGAAAGATGAACATCATTTTCCTCAAAACCAATATCCGTATTTCCGATACTGTTGTTGAAAAGTTGCTTGACCTGCCGCTGATTATATCGGTGACCCGACTAGAATTTGAAACCTATCAGGGATCAGGGGCCACAGGAGACAACATCATGAAACCAAGCTGAATCGACACTTTCCATTCCCGGAGGCATCCATTTTGTCTGCCGAATGCTTGACGGGATTGAAGCGGCAAAGGAATTCTCGAGCCGTATCAATATCGAGGCCATCATCGAAAGTGCCGAAGGCCTGGAACAGGTGTCTCAGATCGCCAAAGCCAGTGACCGGTTGATCACCCTGGTGTTCGGCATCGTGGATTATTCGGTCTCCATCAGCGCCCGACTGGTGTCGATTTCAGGACACGGTGAAAAAGAAGAAGAGATTTATCCTGGCCACCGGTGGAATTTTGAAATAAGCCGAATCGTCATGGCGGCCAAGGCTCACGGACTTTTGGCCATCGATGCGCCCTAACGGTGAGGCGTACAGCTTACTCCGTCAAAGTAATAAACTATGATGATAAGGTTAAAAACATATTGATAAACGCTGAAAAATATCATCAATCTTACTACAAGGCTGAAACTTTTCAAGGTTATGCATCACATGTTGCCTAACATCATCCCCCCTATTGATCGTGAGTACACTCTTTGGTTCTTACGCGGTAACACAACTATAAAGAATGATTTGGATTACGAATGGCAACTTATGGAGGGAATTATTTCAGAATTCTTTATACCAGTTGCTTGCGACATTGGATTTCAATCCAAGGCAAAAAAGTGGGTGGCGCAAAAGGAAGAATATCCTTGGGACACCTCTATTCTTAAAGTCGTTGACAATCTCGTCATCGGATCAAAGAAATGATTTAGCTAACCTGCGCCTGGACGCAGACGGGCTAAAAACCGCGCCAGCTGGTCAGGCGCGCCGTTAGCCTTAATAAAAATGATCGATAAACTTCAGGGAATTGCTCAAGCCATTCAAATCCTTCGCCTGCCATCTATTGCTGTTGGATTAATTAGCTTGGCATCAATGGTCGTGATCATGTTCATCTCTGAGTCTCATGAAAGTGATCGATTTCTTATCCCGAATATTGTCGGACTACTCTGGGCTATTAGCACTTACTCCTTTATTGTGACTTTTCGTTCAGTTCCTGAAAAAGCGAATAAGTCATTGAAGTTTTTCAGCAAACTAAAGCGTAATATTAATCGCGGTTGGTATTGGTTCATAGGTGTAGCTTTTCTTGGCACAACAGTGGCCGTCATGTTTGTAACTTATCGGATGGTTTCAATTTGGTTGAGAGACTATGGCGACTAACCAAGCCTTCCACCCGAAGCCGGAAAGCTTGGCGGCGCTTCGCGGCAGGCTCGGTGGTGGCGCGGGTGAAGGCAGTCGTTAACGTCAGAGAATTAATTTCTCAAATTACAGATACTTGCCAGTATCTACACCATTCACAACAACAATTGATATAGAGATATCATATTTTTCTGGTCTCAGGTCAAGTAAATCCTAATTTTGACAATTTTCAAATAATCTTCGTCCTGATTTCATTCGCCTAAACCCATAACTTCTAACTATGCAGAATTCTTGACACTTCTTTATCACTACTGTATTTTGTTGAAATAACAAAAACTTTGGGGAACGCAGATGAACAAATTGGAACTTATTGAGAAGCTCAAAACGGAAGCGGGATTAACGAAAAAGGAGGCTGCGGAGGTTGTGAACCTGTTTTTTAACGAAATGGCCAACGCCCTCCCCTTCCCTATAACGGCATAACAGAAATCAAATCCGTAGAGAATAATTTAATCGTTTAAAAGCGTGCCAGGAAGAACACTTTTGTCACCAAATTTTTCGTATAATGAATCTAAAACAGTATTTAATCTCTGACGTTTTTGAGGTGACTGGTCTTGATCAAAAAGAGAGAGCTGGGTTCCGATGCCCAAAAAACTGAGTTGAGACAAAGAAATCCCTAAAAGCCTGATTGGTTTTTTAGTTACCTCAGTCCTTTCTAAAAGACGACAAGCAACTGAATATATCTCCAAACTGTCATTTATGGATTTAGGCAGAGTTGTTGACCGGGTGATCTGAACAAAATCAAAATATTTGACCTTCAATGTGATGGTTTTTCCTTTTAGGCCCTTATGCCGCATCCGTCGAGCCACTTTATTACCCAAAGCAAGGAGCTCTTTTTGAGCCACATCCAAAGATATGATGTCTTGTAAAAAAGTCTGTTCATGACCGATAGACTTCACATCATGTTCTGGTATCACATCTCGTTCATCTATTCCCATGGCCAACAGATGTATTTTGGCACCATGTTTTCCAAATTTTTTCTCCAAAACCTTTACTGGAGTTTGTCTCAAATCCCTAAAAGTGTGGATATCGAGGCGACTTAAGAGTAGCTGTGTCACTTTTCCAACCCCCCACATTTTTTTGACGGGGAGCGGATCTAAGAAATCTCTAACACCATCGGGATGTATAACAGTTAAACCGTCAGGTTTGTCAATGTCAGAGGCAATCTTTGCCACAAATTTTGAAGGAGCAACACCGGCTGAAATTGTCAGGTCTGTCTCTGCTAAAATTATTTGCTTAATCTTTTTAGCGATTTTCTCGGGCTGACCAAAAAGACGTATGGAACCTGTTACATCAAGAAATGCTTCATCGATAGATATGGGCTCAACTAATGGTGTGAAACGATGAAATATTTCAAATACCTGCTTAGAGACTTCTTGGTATCTTGACATTCTGACAGGTAAAAAAATCCCATCAGGACAAAGGCGTTTTGCTCTCGCAATAGGTTGGGCAGAATGAATACCGAATTTTCGAGCTTCATATGAGGCAGATGACACCACACCTCTTTCCTTGCCACCTCCCACTATGACCGGTTTCCCTTTTAAGGCAGGATTGTCCAGCATCTCAACCGAGGGATAAAAAGCATCCATGTCCAAATGAATGATGTGTTTTGACTGAAATTGCTTATCCATAAAAACGTGTGATTGAGAAGAAAGTCCAAAAGGGTTAACTAAACGTCTCGGAAATTCTACAACTTCTTGAAAATACAGGTTTTTTAATGAAAACCTATTTATGCCATCAGAATGGAA
>JAUWLP010000181.1 GCA_030613575.1 Desulfobacteraceae bacterium | reverse complement strand
TAAACGGATTTCTTGCCGAAACGTTCAAACCACCACTCTTCTGCTGAGAGATAATTCCTGACCTCTTGTTCGGAAAAGGAAAATTTATAGTTTTTACAGTAATCATTAATAATCCTGTATGCAGCGATAATCCTGGTTGTCATTTCCTTGCATTTTTCTTTGTTTTTATTACATCGGTCTGGATGCCATTTGCGTATGAGATTTCTATAGTTCGACTTGATTTCTTCCATGGTTGCCTGTTCAGGCAATTCCAGCACCATTCTTGCCTCATTAATTTGTTGATACTTTTTCACTCCAAGTCTTTCCATGTTTTGCCATATCAATCCTTAACATGAATGCTTTCCTGTTTGAAAAGTTTACACCCCCAAGATTGATGAATTCGACTTTTTGCGAATTTATCAAGATTAACTTTCCATCAAAACTTAAAAACAATGAAACATACCCTCCATCGGAAGTCAACCGTCATCTTGCCGCATCCTTTCCAATAACAACCTGAAATAGCCACAAAATAACATCCATATCTTCTTGACAAAAAAAAGATTAGAAAGTAGTTTTGCAACAAAAGATTAATAATTCCCAAAAAACAAAACCCTTTTACGTTTAGGAGGACCTTACATATGGCGCTTACAAAAAGTCAAATAGTAGATTCCATTCAAAAAAAGATCGGTCTGAGCAGAAACAGATCCGCACAACTGGTCGAAACCACTTTGGAAATTTTAAAACAGACACTGGCGAACGGCGAAGATGTTCTGATCAGCGGATTTGGCAAATTCTGTGTAAAAGAGAAAAAAGAGCGAAAAGGACGTAACCCTGCAACCGGTGAAGATATGATGCTGGACAAAAGAAAAGTGGTTACCTTCAAATGTTCGCCGGCATGGAGAAATAAGATTAACGGGTAAGTGTTGAAACGTCTAATATACCAGCAATTTTTTTTCTATATAGGCCTTTTAACCGTAAAGATCATATCTTCGACTTACAGGATCAAAGTCATTAAACCCGAGATTGAGCTGAACGTTCTTAAAAGGGGACAGGTTCCTATTTATGCTTCGTGGCATCAGCGATTCTTTACGGGTATCACCTTTTTCGCAAGGCGCAAGCCGATTTCAATTATGATCAGCCAGAGCAGGGACGGAGAACTTATCTCCAGAATTGTTAATCAACTTGGAATGCATACGGTGAGAGGTTCCTCATCACGAGGGGGCGGTAAAGCGCTGGATGAAATTTGTGAAATGGCACATAGAGGTTGCAGAATCGGTCATATTGTTGATGGTCCCAGGGGGCCTTTCGGTGTGGTCAAACCCGGACTTGTCAGAATAGCCCAGTATTCGGGGATGCCCATTATTCCAACTGTTATATCTAACGAAAGAAACTGGGTATTCAACAGTTGGGACAGCTTTATGGTTCCCAAGCCCTTTTCCCGTGTCATAATCAGGTTCGGGGATGAAATATATGTTCCAAAGAAACTGCAAGGGCCTGCTTTCGAAAAGAAACGGTTTTCCATTGAAGACACATTGAAGAAATTATATGCGGAAACTGACTTATTATGGGAAATACCAAGTAAAATCAAAGAGATATTTAACCATGTGTAAAGACATCAGTGAAAACAAGCAAGAGTTACTGGAAGATAACCGAGAAAAAAATATCGAGAAAAATGAAGAAAAAAAAGAGTGGAAAGATATAATAAAATTGCCCGATGACTTGAATTTTGAGATTCATTAAGGGTGAGCCCTAACTCATGGTGAATTCGTAAAAGCAAGAATTCATCACTGTTGTTTGTAATAATAGTTATAAGTTCTGGATGAATATGGAAAATCGGACAGTTCCTTAAGGGTCAGACATCCGGGTTCAACGTACCATATTAGCTTGTCCTGAATAGTTTTTTGTTTTATAATCTTGGCCTTAATATCCATGTCAAGGAGTTTGGCAATCCTATTGACTTCTTCAACAAACCTCTCGTTGTTATGACTGGTTTCTCCCACCCATCTACCGGTCTGGCGAACCCTTTGATGAATCATCTCATGCAGGAGGACATCACTGGCAATTCTTTTATTTAAATGGCGTATCCCCCATTTGAAATCATTTGTAGGATAGATCGGCCGCATTAAATTTTTATCTAAATATATAAGATTTTTGGCCACATGATAATACCCCAGACTCTTACCATGTGGAGTTGATCCCCAGATAATAGCGCCGGCTTTATTTTCTCCATCAAAAAAAGTATGATTCAATATTTTCCATTCATCAAAAGCCCACGCCCCTACCTCACCAAATAATTTTATTCCCTCGCTTTTCAATTCAGCAAATGTCGCCATATTTACCTCTAAAGCTGAGAGACTATTGAAAAACGCCCCCTTTTGCCCAATTCCGGTGCCTGCCCCCGTGAAATGCGCAACCTATTTCTCTGGGGTCAGGCTCAAATTTTAATCCTCTTCCTCGGAATTTGCGCGCCTTGAATTTGGAGCTTTTTACAAGGCACAGCCAGATCATCTACTCCACATACAGTCTCTGTCCCGGATAAATCTTATTTCTGGGCGTTAATCGGTTGATGTGCATAAATCGTTCAAGGGGCATTTTGTATAACTGAGCGATCTTAAAAGGACTGTCGCCGCGTTTAACCAGATATGTCTTTAAATACTCACCAGCCGGTCTGTCTTCCTTGCGCTCACGAATCTTTAAAACCTGTCCGATATGGAGATTTGTTGTCGACAGATTGTTTAGTTCCCGGATCTTTTTGGTTGTTGTACTGTATTGTTTGGCAATAATCCAAAGTGAATCACCACTTTTTACAACATGGCTTGATGTGTTTGCATATTTGATTCTGTTGTATTTCTTCGATCTGTATACAATTGTACCCCTGCGGGGTATTTTGAGTTTTTTGCCTGCAATAATAAAACTTGATCTGCGCAAGTTGTTTGCGCGCATAATGCTTCTCATGCTGCAACGGTATCGTCTGGCAATGGTGGAAAGGCTTTCACCGGATTTGATCCGGTGATATACATAAGCACGTTGCGGCGGATGTGAAACCGGTATTTCATCCAGCTTTGCCAGCAGAACTTGGCCTTTGCCTGACGGGACCCTGAGCGGATAGTTATCTTTAGGAAGTATCCTGTAGCGGAGTTCGGGATTGAGTTTTCTGAGCGTTTTTTCAGTTACACCGATCTTTTTGGCAACATTTCTAAGATGAACCTGCTTTGATACGTTTATTATTTCATATTCTAATGGTTTGTCCACAGGTATTGAATCGAGTCCATATTTTTCCAAGTTTTTAATGATATGGAGTGTAGCCATAAATCTGGGGACATATCTTGCTGTTTCCTGCGGAAGGCGTTCGTATAGATCCCAGAAATTGTCGAGGTAGTTTATATTCTGATTCCTTATTACTCTGAGCACCTTTCCCTCTCCGCAATTATAAGCAGCCAGAACGGTTGCCCAATCGCCGAAAATGTGATGCAATTCCGATAGATATTCAATGGCGGCTTTGGTAGATTTAACCGGATCGAGCCGTCCATCGATGTATTTGTTACGTTTGAGGCCGAATTTGTATCCTGTTGAGGGGATAAACTGCCAGAGGCCGAGAGCCCTGGCTTTTGAAAGCGCATTCACCTTGAATCCGCTTTCGATAAGCGGGAGCCATGACAATTCAACCGGAAGGCCGGCTTTTTTAAGGGCAGAAACAATTTGTGATCGATATTTTCCCGAACGTTTGTATGATTCAATAAAAAATTTTTTTTCGCCTTTTTTGGTAAAGCGGTTAATTTCGTTCCGAATGTGTTTATTCATTACCATGGGGATGGCGTTATGATTGCCGTTTACAACGATGTTGCGGGATGCGTAAATTTCAAGAATACGTTTTGAGATCATAAAACGCAGATCTTCTTTTTGCTGTATGAGCTTGGGAATGTCATTGTTATCGATTTCCAGGATTAAAGAATAAGCATGATCCAGTGCTTCAAGGGCGTTTTCAAGCTCTCCTTTCTGCCAGAAATCCTGAGATGCCTGGCAAAAAACAAGGGCTTCATCAAAGATAGGTTGCATTTTTTTTTCAGGGGAAGAATTTTCGGCTATATTATTTTCTGCAACCAAAGGATCAATCGGTGAGGGTTTTTTATCTTTAGGGGGGACTTTTTCGGGCGGTTTTGCAAAATCAGGGGTACTTGTCTGGGCCGGCAAATAATCTCCGTCCTGCTGTATAGATTTTTGGTTTTTATGGTTGACTTTTTTAATAGATTCAGCAGAATCGGAGTCACTGGTCCGGGCCGGTAAATAATTTACGTCTTGTGAAACGGGTGTTTTATGCAGAGTTTGTATGCATCCGCATAAGAGAAAAAACAGAAAAACCGGCAGAAAAAGAATTCGTAACTTTATCAAATTTAGACCTCGATATCTGAAATTAGATTTCCTTTAGCTTTATTTTGCCCTGAAAAACCTGGTCCTTTGGGACCGGATTTATTATGGCTTGATGTCCGATTACACAAAAATGAGCACCCTTGTCAAGGGTTTATGTTATTGAAAAAGCCCAACGAGCTCTATGCACGGGTAACGACAGTGATATGAGACCTTTGAAAAACGCCCCCTTTTGCCCAATCCCGGCGCCTGCCCCGTAGCTCCGGAAGATGGTACCGGGGTCAGGCTCAAATTTTAATCCTCAAAATACTCAATGTATTCCTG
>JAUWLP010000074.1 GCA_030613575.1 Desulfobacteraceae bacterium | reverse complement strand
GGCTGAATACCGCCTGGCTAAAGAAAAAGCAAATAAACAAAATTAGAGTTGCTTTAAATTTCATTAAAAGATCCGTAATTTCAACCAATTGTAGAATTTCCGAGACGCGCAAATATGATGCCACTGGCTGGTGAGTGCCTGAGACCTTTGAAAAATGTCCAATTTTGTTCAAGGCCAAGGAAGACGAAAATTTTAACCACCCCAGTACGATCTGCCGGACCTACGGGGCAGGCAGTAATACTGGTAGTATTTCGAGGATTAAAATTTGAGTCTGACGCAGATATTGGCGGAAAAGACAGTTTTCGTTCAGGCACTGTTTAGTATCCACCATATGGTTCTTTGTAGCAAGGGAAAAATATAAATTTGCCGGAACTGGCAAGAATGGATAGATGGAATGGATGTGCTACGTTCATTCGATATTTTCGGCTTCAGGTATAAAGGGCTTAATGGCTTCAAGCTCATTGGGCATAATGGACCTCCAGTCTATATGATAAAATATCTCAGTTCCAAAATAAGACTTGGGCTTAAAAGTTGCGACATACAGAGCCGGCTCATCCGGATAGTGCTCTATCCATAAGGTCTCATCGATTTTTAGATTAAAGTCCCGATATATCCTCTTCCCCATACTTTCGGCACAGGTTGTTCTGAAGATGCCTTCGCCGGTTTGTGTGGCAATAATTACATAAGGTCTGAGGTACTGGACTCCTGGATGGTCCATTGAAAAATCGACGATTCTCAACCACCAGGAACAGGCCCATTTATCAACAGTTTCCCGTGAAGCGTCTTCCTGCCGTTGCAAGCGATATGTCCCGTCGAAAAGGATCAAATTTTCTTTATACTCCTATTTATGATGAATTCGTAAAAAGACTCATCTGACGATCTTCCTTCTTTTTCCAGCCGGTTATCGGCCCCTTTCGAATTTCAGCAAAAACACCGGGTGCAAGTTTTGCATGACGGGCCCAATCCAGCATGATCTTGGCCATGGTTTCGGCAGTGCTATTCTTCCAGTTTGTGCCGAGATTATCACAAAGTTCAAGACCCAGCCTTAAAAGCGTATTGCCTTTAACCTGATGGGATTCAAGGATTTTTAAAAACCTTGAAAATGAAGTCAATTGCAACGCACCTTGTGCGAACAAGAGAGCACGTCTATCCGGATTTGATACGAACTCTTCCCCTTTTGGCAACACTTTTATCAACGAAGTTTTTCTAACAATAAAACCCAAATCTTCCAATGTTGCAAGGGCTCTAAAGATCGTGCTTTTGCTCAGGCCTGTCCAATTCACTCTCCCTTCCCCATGAAGGGCCCGAACAAGCCTGATGGCGATATCTTCAACAGGGGGGTACTGAATCTGCGGAATTTTAGCTCCCCGTCTTTTAGGTAACAAAAGGTGATGCTCGCGGATTTCTGTTGCAGGATCAAAGCGAATGAGCTTTCGATTTTTTTTGTCCAGAAGAGCCAGATCGGCAATATCCATCCACTCCGCCAGAATACGGGCGTATTTTAACCAGCCTTGTCTTGTGGTCGAAATATAGGCACACCAAGTCTCAAGCAGTTTAGCAACTTTATCTATGGCCAGAGTATTCTTCTCTTTAAGAGTTTTTAAGAGCCGCCTGCCCTGACGGTTACGTCTAAGTCTGTCTTGCAGATGATTTCGTAATACAATCTCAACATCATGGGGCGTTGAGGGAAGTTTAATCTGTAATGAAGCCTCGCCTTTTTTGGTTTTAACAAGTCCGAGAAGATCCATATCTTTCGCGATCCTGTAAAAAAGCTTTCCCGGCAAACCGATCTGTTTATGAAAATCGGAAACATCCAATGTGCCACCAGTTGCATGAAGAATCTTTACAGCCTTTATAACACTTCCCGTTTTGGCACTAAGGATATAGTTGTCCCGATGCGGCAACACATCTGTATTCAAGTAATCACGAAAAATATCCCCGTAAACGTCCATGGTGTTGCCGATGTTTACGACCAACCCCTGCTTGATTAAATTTTGTACAATTTGAGGTTTAAATATTGGTCTTGATTCGGCAAGACGCATCGGTGCAGATCTGGCAATCTGAAGCAATGAGGCGCTCTCTTTATCTGATAGCTTCTGTAGGTCATTCTGGAAAAGTTCTTCAATGCTAAGAAGATTCCCGGCAATATTTGTCTGTGGGATTCCGGATTGCCGGGCAATCTTAACATGAAAGCAAAGTATTTTCAGCAACCAGGGATATCCTTGTGAAAATTCGACGAGGAAAGACTGAAGATCTTTCGTTAAGGTTTCATCAAATTCATTACTGAGCTTTTTCAAAAGCGCATCAATTTCAGCTCTTGAAAAAGTATTCAGGATCATTTTTTTGCTGTTATCCGTAACAGCTCCAAGCAGCTCACCAGAAAAGGCATCGGTCGATAAAATAAGATCCCTGTTCCACGAAAAACCAAGAACTATGTTAGTCTGTTTTTCGCATATTTTCAGAAACAGATCCTTAATCCGTTTCAGCACATCAGGCAGAAGAAAAATGTTCTCGAACTGATCAAAAAAGATGAACAGTAATTTGCTATGTGATTCAAGAATTTGCCCGATGTCAAAAATTGCTTTTACAGCACTGTCAAACCCTGTTGCGGATTTTGGACAATCCGCTTCTGTTAACATGCCGCCGAAGTCTCCGTACTTTTCGAGAGTATAGTCTATTATACGAGGAAGGAACTTTGAAGACGATGCTGTTCGTGAATCTATGGCAACAGCAAAGTGTCCCATTTTTTGTAGACGTGCAACACTTGCAAGGACCACCGAACTTTTCCCCAATCCTGAAGGGGCTTCAAACACAATGCCGCGATGTGGCGTCTCCTTATTTATTAGCTCGATCGCAAAGGAGTCGAGTTCTTTAAGCAAAGGTCTTCTGCCCACAAAATGCTCTGGTGGTGCCGGAAATTGATACTCGAAGCATCCGGAACCTCCCCGGACCTCAACAATTTCGTCTGCATCTTGAAACAGACCCGGTTGGAGAACAACCGTGCCTCCAACAGTGACGTTGTCAAAATCGGCAAGCTCCGGATAAAGCTTTGTCAGATAACCAATTATGGGTCGATCCAATATAGGGATACCACTGTCGTTAAAAATAGCGATTCGATCAGGAGTTGTTTTGCCTTGAGAGGTGATAAGCTGGACCCAGAACAATCCTTTTTCGGTGTATAATAAAAAACTCTCGCCAGGCTTTCCCATATTCCGGGGAATAAGTTTTGCAACACTATCCGGACTGATACCTCCCGGAATTCCTGAAATTACTTTCAGAACTTGGTCTTCCTCATAAAGAAATGCTGTGACTTCAGAATTTCCCCCTATATGCTCTCGATAAAATTCCCTGGCAGAAAGATCAACACCGGGAAGGGTAATAAAGAGGCCGTGGCACCGTTTGTCTTTGTGCCATCTCGTCATATACTTGCCATAAAATGCCTGAATGTCATGGGCAGGTAAAACAGCCTCATAAAACCTGCAATCCGCATAAAATGGCAAACCGGTCGCTTTATGTTTCCCCGCAATATCGATTTCCATTTCAGCGGTGTCTGCGTGCAGGATATGCTCGATTATGTATCCATAGTGATGAAGGATCCGGGCCATCATGGCTTCAAACAACTTGCCTCGTGCCCGGACCCTGGCCTGTGGAGATCTGCCTTGTTCAAGTATTTTCAACCTTCCCATCTCGATTTTATCCTGATATGAACAAATATTATTAAATTTGACGGTCTCGTAAAAAGTCAGGTTTTATCCATGGTTCTGTGGCATGTTAAAGTTGTAATTCTGCAAATAGCATATCAGAAATTTATAAAAGATCAAGTTGTTATGCCGAAAGAAAAGATGAATAAAACAGGTTGAACAAATCAGCGGGACGGAGCTTTTTTATGAATTTTTGTGCGTCTTGACCATTTAACGCCGGTTTGATATCGACATAATAAGATTTTGCATATTGAAAGGAATACTTATGCTGATTACTGAGATATTAGCTCGAAATGCTCGTATGTACGGCTCTGAAACGGCACTGGTAGAAAGGGGGCCTGCAAAAAACCGTCGTAAGGAGATCACCTGGAAAGAGTTTGACGACCAGGCCAATCAGGTAGCCCGGGCTCTGATAGTTAAGGGCATTACAAAAGGTGACCGGGTGGTCCATTTAATGACCAATTGTATCGAATGGCTGCCTATCTATTTTGGAATACTCCGCACCGGCGCCTGGGCGGTTCCTCTTAATTTTCGCTTTGTGGCAAAGACAATCCGGCGCTGTGCTGAAACCGCCGAGGCAAAGGCCTTTATCTTTGGCCAAGAATTTATTGAGCGCATTCATTCCATCAAACAAGATCTGGACAGATTCGTAGAAACCTATATTTTTTTGGGTCCGGAGGAACTCAGGCCCGACTATGCTGAATCATATCACAAAGTTCTTGCGGATCAACCATCTACTGATCCTGAAGTTAAAATAAAGATTGCAGATGAGGCTGCCCTTTACTTCACTTCCGGCACCACAGGCACACCCAAGGCAACACTTTTAACCCACAGAAATCTTGAATTTGCCTGCTTCGTGGAAAACCTGCATCACCATCAGACCCACCGGGATAATTTCCTTTGTATCCCTCCCTTATATCACACCGGAGCCAAGATGCACTGGTTCGGCAATTTCATTGTGGGAGCCCGGAGCGTTATACTTAAAGGGATCGAACCCAAGTGGATCATGGAAGCCATTTCCGAAGAACATGTAACGGTAGTCTGGCTTCTGGTCCCCTGGGCCCTCGATATCCTTTTTGCGATCCAGAGCGGAGAAATGAAGCTCAAAGATTACAATCTGGATCAGTGGCGGCTGATGCACATCGGCGCCCAGCCCGTACCTCCCAGTCTGATTAAGGAATGGAAAAAAGTTTTCCCCAATCACCAGTATGATACCAACTATGGTCTGACCGAATGTACCGGGCCGGGATGTGTCCATCTGGGGATAGAAAATATGCACAAGGTCGGTTCCATAGGCTTGCCCGGTTTTGACTGGGAGATCAGGATTGTAGACAACAAGTTGAATTCTGTGGTTCAGGGAGAGCCCGGTGAGCTGATGGTCAAAGGGCCTGGGGTTATGAAGGAGTACTACAGAAATCCGGAGGCTACCCAGGAGGTTTTAGTCAACGGCTGGCTTTTGACCGGCGACGTGGCCCGGCAGGACCAAGAGGGTTTTATCTGGCTGGTGGACAGAAAAAAAGATGTAATCATAACCGGCGGAGAGAACATTTATCCTGTGGAGGTCGAAGACTTTCTACAGGCTCATCCAAAAATTCACGATGTAGCGGTAATTGGCCTTTCAAGCCTCCGCCTGGGAGAAATCGCCACCGCCGTGGTCCAGGTAAAGCCCGGCCAGGAACTCACAAAAGAAGAGCTCAACGATTTTTGTCAGACACTTCCCAGGTACAAAAGACCCCGCAGAATTATTTTCGGCGATGTCCCGCGTAACCCGACCGGCAAAATAGAAAAACCAAAGTTGCGAAAACAATATGCCGGGGTGGCTGAAAGCTTTAAAATATAATGAGGTCGTAAAAAGTCTGGAAAGTGACTGCGGATCAGGTATATAATAGGGGATAAGATCATGATACTTGAATATAAAGGCCATAAACCAAAAATCGGAAAAAACGTTTTTATTGCACTAACAGCTACGGTTATCGGGAATGTGGAAATAAAAGACGGTGCGAGCATCTGGTACGGCACTGTCTTAAGGGGAGACAGAGCCGCTATAACAGTTGGCAAAAACTCCAATATCCAGGATAACTGTACAGTACATTCAGATCCTGGCAAACCCGCAATTATCGGAGACAATGTAACGGTTGGGCACAATGCAGTTATTCACGCTTGCATTATAGAAGATGAATGTATCATCGGTATTAATGCCGTTGTACTCACCAATGCACATGTGAAAATCGGCTCTGTTGTTGCAGCCGGTTCTGTAGTTAAACAGAATCAGACCGTCGGACCTTATCATCTTATGACCGGTATACCTGCTACATTAAAAAAGGAGCTGTCAAAAGTTTCTGTCGAACAACACAGAGAAACCGCAGAAAGTTATTCTAAACTCGCGCTTGAGCATGAGGCAATAAAAAAAGCCGGTCAATAAACCGGCTTTAGTTGTTTCATAACAATCCCCGAACTCGGCTCAATTAAAGCTCATATTCCCCTTCCATTTCGAGAATGAATTCACCCGGGACTTCTCCTGATGTGACCTTGAATGTACCGTTGCCTTTGATGTTATCCAGCTTTCCTGTCCCTCTGTAGGTTTTCCACGTGCCGGTTGTGAGTTTGCTTTCCCCGTCACGATTACCTTCAAACTTGCTGTAAACCGAACCGTACTGGAAATTGGTTACCGCATAACCCTGCATGGGACCGCTGCCTCCTATGCGGTCATGGAAGTTGACACTGCGGCGGGAAACAAATTCACCGGCCACGCCCACTTCATAGTGAAGCGGTTCACCTTCCAATTCAACCAGCATGAGCGAATGGCCGAACTCATCATGCACATGGAGGGCTTCCCTCCTCACAACACGAACTTTGTATGTAGATTTTCGAATCATGTCTTTCTCCTTTCACTGATCTTTATTAAAAGAATTAAAAACAAAAAGATTTTAACCGCTAATTTCTGAATTGTCAATATTGAAATGGTCAGAAGCCACCTCTCTCTTTAATAACTACCCAGAATCTTTAGATAGTCTGTTTTTTCTTCAAGCAAATCGAATGTCGGTTTGAATGTTTCCGATTCAGCATCCGCCTCAAGGTCCACATAAAACATGTATTCCCACGGTTTTCCATGGATGGGCCTTGATTCCAGCTTTACCAGGTTAACACCGTTTTCGGCGAATATTTTCAAAACTTCATAAAGGGCGCCCGGCTGGTTTCCGGTTGAAAAAATGAGAGACGATTTTTGCCGTGGCCCTTTTTCTAGTTGATCAATACCTATAACAACAAAACGGGTGTAATTTCGCGGATTTGTCTCAATTCCTTCCTCGATAACCACCATCCCGTGCATTTCGGCAGCCTCCTTGCTTGCGATAGCTGCATCGACAGGATTAGCCGATTCGCTAATCTCCTTAACAGCTCCGGCAGTGTCCTTGACAGGTACCAGTTCCCAGCTTTCATGGCGATCGAGAAACTGGCGGCATTGCTGAAAAACCATAGGGAGAGAAAATACCCGTCTGATGGTGTCAGCCCTGGCTTCAGGATGGCCGATCAGGTAGTGTATAATGCGCAACGTGATTTCGCCCACAATTTTCAAATCATATTCCAGTAGAAGATCGTAGTTCTCATGTATGCTGCCCGTGAGAGAATTCTCCAAAGGCACCACACCGAAATCGACTTCCCCATTCTTTACCGCCTCGAAAATCGCCTTGAATGATGGTGCGGGCACGGCTGCCATCTTGGTCCCAAAATACTGTATACAGGCCTTATGACTGAAAGTGCCCATTTCACCCAAGAAAGCAGCCCTCTGCACTCCTGTCCCGTTGGTTTTACTTAAATGGTCAACGGCTTTAGCCTTATCCAGATAGTCAAAATCGAGCTGTTTGCCGACAACCGGCGCGATCACATAAATATCGCGCGTTAGTTGACCGAACTGTTTTGGGTAAAGGCTCTGGGGGCCGTCGGAAAGGGCATGGTCCGGGTCATGGTGTACCTCTATCATCAATCCGTCTGCACCTGCGGCAATTGCAGCCCGTGACATGGGACTGACTTTTTCACGGATACCGGTCGCATGGCTGGGATCGATAATCACCGGCAAATGGGTCAGTGTCTTAAGCACAGGGATTGCAGAAAGATCAAGAGTGTTACGGGTATAGGGTTCAAAGGTACGAATTCCGCGTTCACATAAAATAACCTTTTCATTTCCCTCCGAAAGAATATATTCGGCGGACATCAGCCATTCCTCAATAGTGGATGCAAGCCCTCTCTTTAGAACCACAGGTTTTCCGATACGACCCACGCACTTTAAAAGTTCAAAGTTTTGCATGTTGCGTGCCCCAACCTGCACGACATCTACATACTTCATCATCATGTCCGCCTGAGTGGGTGATGTTATTTCGGTCACAACACCAAGACCGGTAACTTTCCGGACTTCGGCTAAAATCTTGAGCCCCTCTTCCTGCAACCCCTGGAAGGAATAAGGGGAAGTTCTCGGCTTGAAGGCGCCGCCGCGAAACAGAACAGCCCCGTATCTTCTTACCTCTCTGGCAATGGTCAGGGCCTGGTCCCTGCTCTCAACCGCACACGGTCCGGCGATAATAGTAATACGTTCTCCGCCCACAACCACATCCCCAACCTGAACAAGAGTATCTTCGGTATGCAACTGTCTGCTTACAAGTTTAAACGATGTTGAAATAGGTATCACGCTGGCTACGCCGGGAAGCTGTTCGAAAAAGTCGGTCTCTTTGCCCCCCTTGCCGACAGCCCCTATTATATTCTGTCCGGCTTCAGACATTTCACGAACAATATAGCCCTCACTGAACAGCATGCTCCGAATATTACTCTTTTGATCCTGTGTGATCCCCTTTTTCAGCACGAGAATCATGGTAAACCTCCTTTGAATTAAATGAGCCCCCAAAAAAAAAGCCCCGAGATTCTATTCCCGAGGCTTTAAAAAAAATAAACCCCGGACAGACCGGCTCTGGTCCATCCGGGGCGTTGTAACTTTAGGCGTTACGCAACCGGACGGACGCTCCTAAAACTAAAAAAGAAACGTCCAAAATCGTATTTCAATCTGTTGTTATAACGTATTAGCATCAGTTGGATTCCTAATCGGTATTTTTATAACTAATTACTCAACTATTTTACGGTTGTCAAGAACTGTTTTTAAAATTAACACCTGAACCCTGATCTAATGATCAACAATCAATTGTTAATTATTAACCGTTGTTTATTAACTATTATTTCCTGAACCCCTGAACCGGGAACGCTTACGAACGATTTTTGCATATTAGAATAAGGGTTACATTAATTTATTGTTGCGATTTTCACATGTTTTTGTCAAAATAACTAGACGAAAATACTAAAAAAGTGAGGACATATAATGAAAACCCTTGAAATTCATGGCAGTGCAAAAAATTCGACGATACGGGTCGGCGAGAAATTGCAGAATCTGTACAACTACATCCCTACGGAGAATGTTGTTATTATTACCGATGTTAATGTAAAACGTTTTTATCAAAATAATTTTCCGCCACATCCCGTCATAACCATCCAAACCGGTGAGAAGATAAAAAATCTCGATACTGTCCGCAATATTTACGGGAAGCTTGTAGAGCTTGGGGTTGATCGTTCAACCTTTATTGTCGGAATAGGCGGGGGTATTGTCTGTGATATTACCGGTTTTATAGCATCAACCTTTTTGCGCGGCGTGAAATTCGGTTTTGTCTCCACAACACTTCTGTCACAGGTTGATGCCAGTGTGGGTGGAAAAAACGGTGTCAATTTCAAAGGATACAAAAATATGATCGGGGTTTTCAACCAACCCGAATTCGTCATCTGTGATCTTAATCTTCTAAGCACCCTGCCTGAAAAAGAGGTTTTATGCGGACTGGCAGAGATTGTAAAACATGCGGTCATAGGAGATGCGGATCTGTTTCAATATCTTGAGGAAAATTATCAAAACGCGTTAGCGCTTGATGCCGTAGTCATAGAAAGACTTGTTTATGATTCTGTTGTAATCAAGTCAGCCATTGTAAATAAGGATGAAAAAGAAAAAGGCGAGCGCCGCAAACTCAATTTCGGTCATACATTTGGGCATGCTATTGAAAAAACAACCGGTGTTCGCCACGGGGAGGCTGTCAGCGCCGGTATGGTTATGGCTTCGGAGCTTTCCGTTAAAAAAAGACATTTGCAGGCCAAAGATGCCCAAAGGATCAAAAATTTGCTCCGGGATTTAAAACTTCCCATCAGTCTTCAGGCAGACAGAAAAACGGTGTTTGACGCTTTGCGAAAGGATAAAAAGCGTCAGGGAGATCGGATAAACTTTGTGTTGCTCGAAGATATCGGCAAGTCCTTTGTGGATCAAATTTCCATAAAAGAACTGGAAGATGTATTAAACGATTTTTATTACAACAGCGAATAGCCGTGGAATTGATAATAAAGGTGGTTAATATCAAGGGGAAGTGCCAAGTTGTTTTACCCGTAACAGCCCCGGGCTGTTGTGCAGGTACATCAGGGGTGAAGAATATCCCGCGTCCATGAAATAACGTTCAAGATCATCAAAAAGGACCGGCCGGTCCGGCCAAGTATACAGCTTCTTGCGTTGTTTTAGTTCTTCCCAGGCATCTTCGGCCCATGCTTTTTCCATGAACACCTCTTTCTTGGCCTGCTCACAGAGAAACATCTCACAGACAATCGGCTTAACACGCCACATACAGCCATTATTCCCGAGATAAATACATTTGAATCCGGTGTTGGATTTCTGTAGCACCTCCACCAGAGCATTGATCTCCTTGTTGCAAGATACCAGCGTATTGACGACCATGTCTCCGAAAAAGGTGATGATGCCTTCGCGAGAGCAGCAGGCACTGAGCTTGTTCTGGTAGCACTTTTTCGTGCAAAGGTTGCTGAAATGATCGGACAGAAAAGTGTCGACTTCATTACGGAACAACAGATAATCAGAAATTTTCACCTCGAGCGCCTGTCTTTCGGATGCGGAAAGAGTCGTAAGGCAACGTTGCACCATGGCCAGCGATTCAGCCTGTTCTTGCTGGTATGAATTCACAATTTAGATACCGTCAAATAGTTGAGTGAACAATGATGTCTTGCATATCCGGCCAATACGGAACTTGCAGACTTTAGGTGAAGCGTTGTCTGAAGACTATTTTTTGCCCAAAATCTCCCTTATCTTCTCTGACAGAACCTCAATAGTAAAAGGTTTTTGGATAAAACCGTTGCAGCCCCGTTCGAGTATTTCGGTTGCCTGACCATTGACGCTGTGACCGCTTGAAAGAAGAACTTTTATATCAGGGTACATCTTTTTTAATCTGTCATAAGTTTCGCCACCGTTCATTACAGGCATGATCATGTCAATGATAACTATATCAATCTTATCCTGGTTTTCCTTGTATATCTCGAGTGCATCCTTTCCATTTCTGGCTATCAAAACATTATATCCCATTTTAGTTAACATTTCCCCGCAGCCTTCAATAACCATATCCTCGTCATCTACAAACAGTACCGTCTCTTTGCCAATTATAATTTTTTTAAATAACTCTTTTTCTTTTTTTACTTCTTTTTTGGTGGCCGGAAGATAAATATTGAAAGTTGCGCCGTAACCCTTTTCAGAATCAACATCTATATATCCCCCATGGCCCTTTATAATGCCGTAAGCGGAAGACAACCCAAGGCCTGTGCCTTTGGAAAGACCTTTTGTTGTAAAAAATGGCTCAAAGATGTGTTCTTTGGTTTCTTTGTCCATGCCTGCACCGGTATCTCTAACCGTCAATAAAACATAGTCCCCGGGCTTTGGATTATAGGGCTTGCCGACTATATCCTTATCTGTAACATTTATCGTTTTTAAAAAAAGGGCCCCTCTTTTAGGCATGGAATCCGCAGCATTAACATACAGATTCAATAGAACCTGCTCAATCTGTCCTTTGTCTGCCTCTATTCTATATAAATTCTCAGAAAAACTCTGATGAATTCTGATTTCCTTTTTGGCTATTTTAAAAGTATCGGAGGTCTCTTTCAGTAATTGGTTTAGATTAATCGGCTTGACCTCATATCTACCTGCCCTTGCATATCCGGTAAGCTGACTTGCCAGCTTAGATCCATTTTTAACCTGCTTTTCAATGTTCTTTAAATATTTATAATGCTGATGATCCGAATCAATATCTAAAAGCATTATAGATATATTTGCCGTGATTCCCATAAGCAGGTTGTTAAAATTATGGGCAAAGCCGCTGGCCAGTGTACCTATAGCCTGCAATTTATGTGCTTGCTGAAGTTGTGCTTCCAGCTTGGTTTTTTCTTGATGTGCGAGTTTTTCTTCGGTGATATCCCTTCCAATAGATTGATATTCTACCAGATGATTTTGATCATCAAAAAGAGCACGGTCGGTCCATTGCTGCCATCGAATTTCCTCACCCGGTGCTATGACTTGATGCTCATATGTTATCGTAGGTCTTTTTTGATCGAGGGACATGAGATGATTTTTTACTTTGTTTTGATCTTCCTTAAAAATAAACTGGAAAAAATTTTGCCCTATCAATTCTTCTTTTTTTTTGTTAAAGCAATTGCAATAGGCACTATTAACGAAAGTTAATGTTCCATCACGACGGAAACGGCAAATCATCGCGGGCATGTCTTCTACTACTGTACGATATCTCTCCTCGTTCTCCCGCAGTTCTTCCTCGGCCTGCTTACGCCATAAAATAAGTTGTGATAACTCTTCCGTCTCTCTTAAACAAATGCTTCCGGTTTCTTTTGCGATTCTTTTATAATGTTCAACCTCTTTTCTTGCTTCTTTTAACTTTTGTTCCAATTCGATCATTGCAAATTCTTTCATGATTTCATTTACCCTTTAATTACACCTGAAGCGGTAATATTTCCAAAACTAAAGTGTTATCTCAAATCTTTTATATCCACATATTCAGCAAAGTCTACGGTTGACCCTTGGTAGCAAACCAGAAGAGTAAAATGTTGGTTTGGCCTTATCACTAAAGAGTTTTGAAGCTTAAC
>JAUWLP010000044.1 GCA_030613575.1 Desulfobacteraceae bacterium | reverse complement strand
GATTAGAAACGTTCGATCAGCTTGTCAATTAGATACGTACTCTCCCGCATAGCCTGTTCACTAAAAGGTCCGAACCAGTCTGAAATTTTCTTAAATTCAGCACAAAACATTTCTTTGTCACCCTTCTCAACCATGGCAAGATTATTTGTAAGAGAAGAAAGATAATCTTTCAGCAGGGCAAGTCGTTTGGGTGATGCGAATATGATTTCAGAGTAAAGTGAGGGGTCCTGTGCAAAAAGCCTTCCCACCATCCCAAGCTCCAGGCGGTAAATTGGACTGGAGAATTCTATAGTTCGGGATAAATCAATCTGTTTGTGACACAGAAATTGACCGAATGCAAAAGTTGCGAAATGTCGTACTGTTTGAACGATCGACATGATTTCATCATGTTCCTGTGCATTCACTTGCAGGATAATGGTTCCCCAGGCGCTGAATTGATCAATAAGCCACTGGCACGAGGGCAGATTTCTGCCGGGTGTGACTACGATGATCTGCTTGTCCATGGTTGAGGTGGTCGGACCGAAAAGAGGGTGCAGACCAATCACTGGTCCCTTGTAAGCTTCAAGCATGGCATTTAAAGGTCGTTCTTTAATACTGGTGACATCTGCCAGAACACAATCAACCGGCAGGTGGGGACCAAGTTTGCCGGCGACTTCAGCAGTTACTTCAATGGGGACACTGATAATTGCAAGCTCAATCCCGTGGCAAAGTCTGCCGACATTCAACCAATCATTTCGGTCCAGAATTCGTACCCTGTAGCCGGAATCGTCAAACCATTGAGAAAAATATTGCCCCATACTGCCCATGCCACCGACAATTAAAACTGTTGCGCCGGCACGGACGCCTTTTTTAGACAGACGAGCGGTTTGCTCTACCCGCGACTGGCGGAGAATACGACGGTAAAGTTCTTCAATATAATCAGAATCAAGTCCCGCTTCGGCCCCCTGATTACGAAGGTGAGAAATCAG
The DNA here is from genome assembly GCA_030613575.1 of Desulfobacteraceae bacterium. Lineage (GTDB taxonomy): Bacteria > Desulfobacterota > Desulfobacteria > Desulfobacterales > UBA11574 > S5133MH16. The sequence continues at coordinate 15,642 of JAUWLP010000044.1, read as the reverse complement.
ATTTTCTTCCCGGGCGGGGTGATAGACAGGCAGGTTGTGGGTTTTCTTAAGCTTAACAACACGTTCGACTTCTGCCTGGCGTTTTGCAAGCAGGGAAACGATCTTTTGATCAATAATATCAAGCTTACGCCTTAGGGCCTCAAGTTCTCGCTTAACGCTATTGTCGACTGGATTTAGAATTGGCAGCGAGGCCGGTTGTTTTGGATTGTCGGTTTCCATAATTTTATAAACATATCATTATAGCAATGTGTTTGACAAGGGTAAGTAGGGGTGAGGAAATAAATATTCTCAAAAACCTCAATCTGGTTCATGTTGATCTTGCCTTTATAATTAAATCAGAGTAAACAATAATCAAAAAAAACATCCAATCATTAGAAGCGATTTTAATAACTATTTATGAAGCCAATCTACAAAATTGCTATCATAACAGCAGCCATCTTTTTATGGTCATGCGTGCCAAAGACAATCTACGAAAAGTTTGATCCCGCAGCCCAGCTTTTTTTCAGGGCTGAAAAAATGTTTCAGGAGAAATCCTACGAAAAAGCCCTTGTTTTTTTCAATGAGTACCTTAACCGATTCCCTGACAGACCTATGGCCGGCGCGGCTTTAATGAAGACGGGAGCTATCCATATGGCTCTTGGGAACAATGACAGAGCTCGTAATGTTTATAAACGACTTATAGCCGAATATCCGGAAAGTTATTTTATCCCGGATGCCAGGATTGAAATAATGGCTACCTATTACAACCAGGGAGAATATAAAAAAGTAATCGAGCAGGCAGCCGACTTTATCAAATATGCTGTTTCCAGAGCCCACATTCTCAGAACATATGTATTGACAGGTGATGCTTATGTGGCTCTCGGTTTTCCTAAAGATGCTGTTAATTATTATACCATGGCGTATGCAAAAGCGCAGGATCAGGAAAAGAAGGTCATTATAATAAAGCTTAAATATGCTGTCCGGCAGCTTAGCTCTCAAGATATCGTATTTCTTTCAAGTCGCCTGGAAGAAAGGTTCCCGGCAGGTTATCTTATTTTCCAGCTGGGGATTAACAGTGTCAATGAAGAAAAATATGATGAGGCTTTAAAGATTCTATCGGAGTTTATCGAAAAGTTTCCGGCTCACGAAAATATGCAACAGGCAAAAAATCTGACAGTAGAAATTAAACAAAATACTATCTATAGCCGTTACACCATAGGATGTTTGCTTCCCCTGAGCGGTCCTTATAGACTTTACGGCAACAGAGCATTAAATGGTGTTGAACTCGCTTTGAATAGATTCAGTTCACAAAACAGTTACCCTTCCGTCAAGGTAATCATAAAAGATACGGAATCTGATCCTGTTAAGGCCGTACTGGCCGTAAGAGAATTGTTTGCCGAAAACGTTGCCGCTATTATTGGTCCCGTTATTACGGCTGAAGCGGCTGCTCTGGAGGCACAGGATAAAGGGATACCGATAATAACTTTAACCCAGAAAGATAATATCACTTCAATAGGCGATTTTGTTTTTAGAAATTTTTTTACTCCTGCTGCGCAGGTTAAGACCTTGGTATCTTATGCCGTCAAGGAGCTAAATCTTAGCAGTTTTGCAATCCTTTATCCCGATGAAAATTATGGTAAAATCTTTATGAATCTTTTCTGGGATGAGGTGATCGCTTGTGGAGGTAAAGTTGTGGGCGTGGAATCATACAATTCGACTCATACCGATTTTTCTGATCCCATCAAAAAGCTGGCAGGGCTTTACTATGAAGTGCCTGAAGATCTTAAAAATACTGATGCAGAGGCCGATGACAAAGGAAATAACGATACAGCCGGCGACAATAATGCAGATACATCGCTTTGGTATGCACATGAAAACGACGAAAATATCGCAGAGGAAAAAAAAGAAAAACCGGAAGCCATAGTCGATTTTGATGCGGTCTTTATTCCCGATGCTCCCAAGAAAGCAGGACTTATTATTCCACAGCTGGCTTTTTATGATGTTACCGATACATACCTTTTAGGAACCAATTTGTGGCATTCCGGCAGTCTGATCGAGATGGCCCGGCAATATGTACAGGATGCAATTATGCCGGATGGTTTTTTTGCCGAAAGCGCTTCAGGGGAGGCCATGGATTTTGTCAGAACTTTCTATAAGATTTTCAATCAGAAGCCGGAATTCATTGAAGCAGTGGCATATGATACAGCCATGATATTGTTTCAGATGGTCAGCAGGCCTGACATCCGATTCAGAAGTGTACTAAAAAATAAGCTCAAGAAACTCACCGATTTTCAGGGTGTAACAGGACTTACATCCTTTGATAACAGAGGAGACGTTCGAAAAAAGTTATATCTTCTTCAAATAAAAGGTAAACGGTTTGTCGAACTGGAGCACCAATAAGCAACTCATGAGGAATGTGTGTACAAGTAGATGGATCAATGGTTTTTCAATGAACCCTGACCGGTTGCTCCCAGGACACCCATCCACAACTTTTCTTTGGGATCGATCTGCTTGTGTTTTCCGGCCGAGGCACTTAAGGGAAGATGCACGAAATGGTTGTTCCAGCGGCCGATGAGAAGTTTTGTTTTTCCCGCCATGCCTGCATGAACCGCGTCACGCCCCAAAAAGCTGCAGAAGACATTATCATTGGCATTTGCAGGCAGGCTTCTTATCATATAGCTGGGATCAATATATTTTAAAGAAACCTCGATATTTTTGCGATTAAAATATGATAATATGGTATTTTTGAGGAAAAGTCCTATATCCTGAAGCCTGATATTTCCGGATTTATCACGTTCCGTTGTTTGAGCGTCAAAAAACTTTTGACCTGCACCTTCAGCCACAACAATTACGCCATGTCCTCTGTGCTTAAGACGTTTTTCAAGGGAATCAAGAAGGCCGCCCGGTCCTTCAAGGTCAAAATCTACCTCCGGTATCAGCACAAAATTTACGTCCTGTTGGGCCAGGGCGGCTGTTGCGGCAATGAAGCCCGAATGTCTGCCCATCAGTTTGATCAGACCGATTCCGTTGGGATATCCTTCTGATTCGTTATGAGCTCCCTTGATCGCTTGGGTAGCAACATCAACCGCCGTATGAAAACCAAAAGAGCGCGATACCATGTAAATATCATTATCAATGGTTTTTGGGATTCCTACAACGCTTATTTTCAGACCTCTTTGGGATATGGCATCCGCTATTTTTGTAGCTGCCATGAGTGTGCCGTCGCCTCCGATCATAAAAAGGATTCCGATGTTCATCCGTTCCAGGCTGTCGACAATCTCATCTATAGGCTGGGGTCCCCGTGAAGATCCTAAAATCGAACCGCCCATTTCGTGTATATTAACAACAAGTTCGGGTTTAAGATCGATGATGTCGTGCCCGTATTTGGGGATAAAGCCCTGAAGACCATATCTGAAGCCATAGATATTTCGTACACCATAACTGTAGAACAGTTCCAGCACGATTGCACGGATAATGTCGTTCAAACCGGGGCACAATCCGCCGCAGGTTACCAGTGCACACCGCAGCTTACTCGGGTCGAAGTATATTTTACTTCTGGGGCCGGCCAACTCAAAAGCGGGAAAATCTTTTCCTTTTTCGGCCAATTTGATCAGACTGTTTAAATTTACGTCCACGACAACCCTGTCGGTATCGTGCACAAAATTCCGGCTGAGGGAATCTTTTTCACCTCTGCGGATAGGTGATGTTATTTTAGGGGGTCCAAGGGTCGATATTGTTGTGTCAATGGAATCGAATTTCATAATATCTTCTTTTAATTAATAATTTAACTTCCATTAAATTTAAAATCACCCTTGCCTAAAATATCGTGCAGGTGCAAGATTCCTCGAACCTTTCCTGTGGAATCTGTTATGGGAAGTACTGTGACCTGGTATTGTTCCATCATGTTCAGGGCATCATATGCAGGAGAATCAGGGGCCACTGTCCGGGGATTTTTTGTCATGGCATCTTCAACGGTTAGTTCGTGAATAGATTCTCTCTTTGCAATCAGACGCCTTAAGTCGCCGTCGGTGATAATGCCTGCAAGGGTGTTATCGGCTCTGATGATAAGGGTTGCTCCCAATCCAAGATGATTGATTTCCTTAACAGCATCTACCATGGTTGTTCCTTCAGGAACGTGGGGAACGGATTCGCCGGTTAGCATAAAATCTTCAACTTTGTTCGAAAGCCGCTGCCCGAGCGTCCCGCCGGGATGAATCTTTTTGAAATCGCTTGAATTGAAATGTTTCTTGTTTATCAGAGCTACGGCAAGGGCGTCACCAATGGCAAGAAGTGCGGTGGTGCTTGCAGTAGGAACAAAGCCCAAAGGGCATGCTTCCTTTTCCACGGCAACATCGATGACAATGTCACTATGTCTGGCTAATGTGGAGTTTTTATTCCCGGCAAAAGCGATGATTGTGCACCCTATTTTGCGGATACTTGGCAAAAGGATATTAAGTTCGTCGGTTTCGCCGCTGTTGGAAAGGGCTATGAATATATCATCCGGGCCGACCATGCCGAGATCTCCATGCATGGCCTCTGCAGGATGTAAAAAAAGTGACCTTGTTCCCGTGCTGTTTAAAGTGGCCACGATTTTTCGGCCCACAAGCCCGGATTTGCCGATGCCGCTGATAATTAATCGGCCACTGGACCGGCAGATGATCTCCACCATTTTGGGGAAGTTGTCATCAATACGATCTGCAAGTTTCAGAATACCTTGGGCCTCTATCTTGAGAACTTCAACAACTTGTTTTATGACCATGTGGAATATATTTCCTTTTGTCTGTAATATTGTCAAACATTAATATAAAGTATTGTAGGCAAATTGGCAATTTTTAAATAAAAAATCAAGAATTCTTTTTATACGGCTGTATAGAAAAAATGTTAAACTTTTTGTTGACAACCTTTATCCGTCTGATTATATTGCCCCAGTTTTTTTGAGACCTGTCTATTTGAGGCCGGGAACAGATGGCTCCCGGCTTTTTTTTGATTTTTTTTCGAAAGGGGGTGATTACAATGGTTTGTACAACGATTAGAAAAGGTTTTGAGTGCCCTTTTATGACTGCAAAGGGGTGTTCTTACAATGGCGGAATTTGCCACGAGATCGTGGGGCAGTGTAAAGGCTGCAATTGTAGCATTGAATACGCTTCCGGATGGTACTGCTCGGCATGCCCTGATCCTTTGCTGAAATGGAAAACCGGAGATTGCAACTTTGCTTCACATGTCACAAAGGCTGCTTCAGCATCAAAAGCAAAGATTAATCCGCTCAAAGCATCCAAGAGAGGAAACAGGTAATGTTGCTTTCGATCTACAAATAAACCCCGCTTTATTAAAAGGGCGGGGTTTTTTCATGAACTGCCTATTCCGGTCCATGCCGCCGGTACTTTCTCATCTCCCCGATTTTTCAAGTCATTTTCCCTTGACATACTTTGTATATAAACTGTAAAATTTAAAGTAGTTTTCTATGATTGAAACTATAATTTATCATTTTTTAGTTTTTTAATGACAAATTTTGTGTATTTTATAGCAAAAAAAGTTTGATCACACCACCAAGCACACGAAGAGCACGAAGATTATATATTTTATTCTTCTTTTCCTTCGTGATCTTCGTGGTAAAAATAAAACCGATCTTTTTGGTCCCGGCCTGTCTCGCTTGTCGAAGATACCGCTTGCGGTGCTGGGCTTGTCCGGATTAGTTTAAAGGAGGAAACATTCGTGAACCCTATCGCTCAAAACCTCAACCAGATTATCGAGAAAGGTAATCCCCATCTAATAGAAATGCTGTCTGAGATGGGCAGAAACCTTTTTTTCCCTAAAGGGATTTTAAGCCAGAGTGCGGAGGCCGGGGAAAAGGCCCATAAGTTAAATGTAACCATAGGGATTGCCACGGAGCGTGGGGAAACAATGCATTTTTCTTCGGTAATGGGTTCAATTTGCAGCATTCGACCGGAAGAGTCGTTAACCTACGCGCCATCCTTCGGGATCCCGGCTTTAAGGAAGGTCTGGCAGGATTCCCATTTTAAAAAAAATCCTTCCCTTGAGGGCAAAACAATCAGTTTGCCTGTTGTTACTTGTGGTATTACTCACGCTATAAGCATGTTTGCAGACATCTGGTTGGATCCTGATGATGTAGTGGTTTTGCCTGACAAGATGTGGGGTAACTATAACATGATTCTGAATGTAAAAAAGGGGGCAAAAATAAGTCATTATGATTTGTTTTCACAAAATCATGGATTTAATCTTGAAGCCTTTGAGGAAAAGATAAAGACCGAGGCGGAAAAACATGATAAAGTTATTGTTTTACTGAATTTTCCCCATAACCCCACCGGTTATACTGTGACCGCAGAAGAAGGGAACCGCATTGTCGAGATTCTTGCCGATTTAGCAGGTAAGGGTGCAAACGTAATAGCTGTAACCGATGACTCTTACTTCGGACTCTTTTATGAAGACCGAACCCTGAAAGAATCTCTCTTTGCAAATCTTTGCGGACGGCATCCAAGATTGCTTGCCGTTAAGCTTGATGGAGCAACCAAGGAGAGCTTTGTCTGGGGTTTAAGGGTCGGTTTTATAACATACGGATCTAAGATCGAAGGTGATCATATGGCCGTATATGATGCACTGGAAAGGAAAACAGCAGGATGCATCAGAGGTTCCATTTCCAATGCTTCCCACCTGGGACAGACCATAGTATTAAAGTCCATGCAGGACGATAACTACATGGCTGAAAAAGAAGAAAAATTCAAAGTACTTAAAAACAGGGCCAGACGTTTAAAAGAAATACTTTCGGATTCCAGATACAAAGAAGCCTGGGATGTTTATCCTTTTAATTCCGGTTATTTTATGTGTATCAGGTTAAAATCGGTGGATGCTGAGACGCTCAGGCTCCACCTTCTTGAAAAATACGGCGTAGGCCTTATATCCATAGGGGAAAGGGATATGAGAATAGCTTTTTCTTGCCTGGAGGAGACCGATATACTCGAACTTTTCAATATTATTTTGCAGGGCGTAAAAGATTTGAAAGGGATGAATGTATAAAAACCGTTGCTTGTTGTCGGACGGTTTTATATTCTTCATTAATGTTTGGGATAGCGGGATAAGCTGATTTGTGGCACTATTGAATCGTTTTAAAAAGATCATCCAATCCATTGTCGGCAAAGAGCGGTCCACCAATTTTGCCCAGGCCGGCAAATGGACCTTACACTTCATATTAATAGGGCTTATAGCCGGCCTTGGATCTATTGTTTTTCATTACCTGTGCCGGATCGGTCTACATTATTTTATGGATTTTATGGCCGGCTACCGGCCCCCTTCTCCAGCCGGTGAACATTACTTCCTGCTACCCACAGGCACTCCATTCAACCGTATCATGCTTCTTTTTCTTCCTGCACTTGGCGGTCTTATTAGCGGATGGGTGGTATATACCTACGCTCCAGAAGCGGAAGGCCATGGAACAGATGCTGCAATTGACGCCTATCACAGAAAAGGTGGCTTCATGCGGAACAGGGTCCCGTTTATTAAGACCATAGCTTCTGTATTTACCATTGCAACCGGTGGTTCAGGCGGCCGAGAGGGTCCCATTGCTCAAATCGGAGCAGGTTTTGGTTCATTTCTGGCAACAACCTTAAAACTATCAGACCGGGAACGGAGGATAATGATGGCTGCGGGGATTGGAGCCGGAGTGGGGAGTATTTTCAGGGCCCCTCTGGCAGGTGCTCTTTTTGCTGCAGAGGTGCTCTACCGTGACCCGGAGTTTGAGTCCGAGGTTATCATCCCTGCTGGCATCTCCTCGGTGGTGGCCTATTGCCTGTTTTGCCTGGTGTTTGGCTGGGGTTCTCTGTTTGAGTCGCCTGATTTTTTATTTCACAATCCATTAGAATTAGGACCTTACCTCGTGCTTTCATTAGTTCTCGTAGCCACAGGCGTTCTTTACATTAAATCATTTTATGGTCTCATCGGCATTTTCAAATCTATCAAAATTCCAAATCACATAAAGCCGGCTATAGGAGGACTGTGTACCGGTATTATCGGCTTCTTTTTACCTCAGACCCTGGCTTTTGGATATGGATTTGCTCAGAAAGCGCTTTACAATGAGCTTACCATACCCTTTTTATTTTTTCTTGCCATCGGAAAAATATTTACCACATCATTTTCCATCGGATCCGGGGGGAGCGGCGGGGTATTTGGCCCTTCAATAGTAATCGGCGGTGCAATGGGCGGTGTGGTGGGAAAAATTTTTCACCAGATCATGCCCGGTATTGTCACTGAACCCGGAGCCTTTGTAGTGGTGGGCATGGCAGGCTTTTTTACGGCTGTTTCAAACACTCCGATTTCTACCATCATATTTGTCAGTGAAATGACCGACTCGTATCAGCTGCTTCTGCCCAGCCTTCTGGTCTGTTCCGTATCTTATCTTGCGGCACGAAAATGGACAATCTATGACAGACAAGTCAAAAGCAAAATCGATTCTCCGGCCCATGCAGGAGATTTTTTCGTGGATATCTTACAGGCTATCCGAGTCAAGAATCTAATGAACCTTGTCAAAAGTGTGGAAGTTATTCCCCGGGATATGACCTTTCGTGATTTCAGAAAGTTTTTTTCAGAAACAAAACAACACTATTTTCCGGTTGTGGATCAGTTTGACAGGCTGGTGGGAATATTTTCCAGTACAGATATCAGAAGTGTACTTTTTTCACGGGGAATCGGACAGCTTGTGGTGATGAATGATATTGCCACTTTTGACATTATATTTACTACGCCTTCCGAGGATCTGAATGCTGTACTGCAAAAATTTACCATTAAAAATATCGACAGCCTTCCGGTTGTAAAAGATGATGACCATGGTATTCTTATCGGGATGCTGAATCGGAGAGAGGTTATTTCATATTACAACGAGCAGGTCCAGAAGATGAAAAACAGGAAATAGCATTAAATTTCTCGGGAAGAATTTTTTTGGTAATCATTAATAGTTGACCTGCATAAGGAATAACCCGTGTGCCGGTGCAGTCACACCGGCAAGGTTGCGATCTTTCGACAATAGTATTTTGTTAAAATCATTGGGTGTGATCTTACCCAGCCCAACTTCCACGAGTGTTCCGACAATATTTCGCACCATAAATTTCAAGAAGCCGTTCCCTTGTATTTTAAAAACCAGATATCCGTCATCCATTTTTTCGAGATCCGCATGCATAACAGAGCGGATGGTGTTGGCTCTGGGACTACCTGTCCCTTCAAACGCCTTGAAGTCGTGGGTTCCGATGATATAACCCAGTGAGCCGACCATGGCATCCAGATCGAGTCTCTTTCGGATGTGCCAGGCATACTGCCTGAAGATTGCGGCGGGGAGGTTGCGATTTAATATTCTGTAATGATAAGATTTGCTTTTAACATCATAGCGGGCATGAAATTTCACTGAAACCTGTGTGCACATCGTGATGACAATATCTTTGGGCAGAAGGCTGTTCAGGCCTTTTTGAAAAACACCGGAATCCAATGCTGTGTGGCAGTGAAAGTTTGCGACCTGGCCAAAGGCATGCACACCGGCATCTGTCCTGCCGGAACCTGTCAGAGTCACCTGACTTCCCGTCATGGTCATCAGAGCTTTTTCAATTTCGCCCTGAATGGTTTGATCGTCGGCCTGACGCTGCCAGCCGTGATAGGCGGTGCCGTCATATTCGATGGCAATTTTAAAGTTCTTTAGCATGCAGAAATGCAGATTGACAATATTTGATTATTCTGTCAAATGAAATCAATACAGGAAGGATATATTTAAAATGAATTTTAAAGGAAAAGTATAAATATGGGCGTTATAATGTGTCCCGGATTTAAGGCCGCCGGGGTTGCATCGGGTCTTAAAAAAAATGGTCAAAAGGATCTCGGGCTTATCTATTCACAGGTACCGGCAAATGTCGCCGGTGTGTTTACTAAAAACCGGGTTAAGGCGGCGCCGGTTCTTCTTGACATGGAGTTGATAAAATCGGGTGTTTGCCAGGCGGTTATTGTCAACAGCGGCAATGCTAATTGCTGTACCGGCGAACAGGGGATGCGTGATGCCAGAACCATGACAAGTCTGGCAGCATCTGAACTCGGAATTTCAAACGATCTGGTGTTTGTGGCTTCAACGGGTGTTATCGGTGCACCCCTGCCCATTGAAAAGATTAAAACAGCGGTTCCCGACCTTGTCGGATTACTTCAGCCTGAAGGAATTCCTGACCTGGCCCGGTCGATAATGACAACAGACACGGTTCCTAAAACAGCCTCTGCACAGGGACTTGTGGAAGGGAAGACTTTTACCGTTACCGGTGTTGCCAAAGGCGCAGGAATGATCCGTCCGGATATGGCAACAATGCTCTGCTTTGTCTGTACCGATGTTGGAGCAGCACCGGAAATTTTAAAAGAGACTCTGGTTAAGGCTGCAGACCGGTCTTTTAACCGAATAACCATTGATGGGGATACAAGCACCAACGATACGGTCCTGGTTATGGCAAACGGGATGTCCGGAGCTGTCATTCGAAGCTTAGCAGATAAAAAAATTTTTCAAAAGGTTTTAAATGAAATCTTTCTCGACTTGGCCAAACAGCTGATAAGAGACGGGGAAGGGGTTACAAAGCTGGTTGAAATTATGGTTCGGGGGGCGGTGTCGGACTCTGATGCCAGGAAGGTTGCAGATACTGTTGCCCATTCTCCTCTGGTGAAGACCTCATTTTTCGGAGAGGATGCCAATTGGGGACGTATTGTGGGCGCTGTGGGCAGGGCGGGTGCTAAAGTAGATCCTGATAAGATAGATATCTATTTTGATGATGTCCAATTGGTTAAGGCCGGTATGAATTGCGGAAAAGCCGTTGAGGCTGAAGCCACAAAGGTTCTTTGTAAACCGGGGTTTGTCGTAACCATTGATTTAAACATGGGCCGGGGTTCTGGTTTGATGTATACTTGTGATTTTTCCGTGGACTATGTAAGAATCAACGCAGATTACAGGTCTTAAGTTTCCATCCATGACTATGATACGTTTGCAAAAATTTCTTTCCGAAGCCGGCATCTGTTCCAGAAGGAAGGGAGAAGAATATATTAGAGAAGGGCTTGTCAGGGTGAACAGCAGGGTTGTTACTGAGCTTGGCACAAAGGTAGATCCTGAGAAAGACAGTGTAGAATTTGATGGAAAGGTTATAGCGCTAAAAAGTGAGCCGATATATATAGCGCTGAACAAGCCGAAAGGATACGTCACAAGCTGCAGTCATCCTGGTGAAAAGATAGTGCTGGATCTTATAGATATTCCCCAACGTGTCTATCCCATAGGAAGGCTTGACAAGGACTCGACCGGGCTTCTGATTCTGACCAATGACGGCAGTCTCCATCACAGACTTTCACATCCTTCCTTTGATCATGAAAAGGAATATGATGTTACTGTCTCAAGGCCCATAACTGATGGTTCCCTCCGGAACATTGCCAGAGGGTTGCCGATGATGGGGAGTAAAACCAGACCAGCCAGGATCCAGAGAATTTCTTCCAGACGTTTTCGTATCATACTCAAAGAGGGCAGAAACAGGCAGATACGACGCATGGTCAGAAAAGTTGGGAACCATGTGACAAGGTTAAGGCGGACAAGAGTTTCAAAAATTAAACTGGGGAAGCTGGCCGAAGGAGCCTGGCGTAATTTGACGGAAAAAGAAAAAAAGGAACTTTTAAGCCGGCTAAATTCCTGAGAATATTTATTGACATCGACGTTCTGATAGGTTAAAGAGCATAGTATATTAGGTGGCGTCGTGGTAATATTTTTTACTAAGAGACTCGAAGAGAGGGACATATTATGATTAAATTGGGCCCGGCGCCCGTGGAGATGAGAGCCATGTCGGACGATGATATTTTTTCATCACGATTAAAACTTCTTATTATCATGGCCAAAGCCTATTTAAAAGACTGTCCCCTTGGAAATTACCGAAAAAAGGCCATCATAGAAAATGCGAATCATGTTTTCTATCGCTCCCTCCATATGGTTAGCGAATCCTCAACTTTAAAAAACAACAGCTTTGATTTCCAGGCAGACATTGTTTCCAAAGGAAAGACTTCGGAGGAGCATCTGTTTCATCAGCGAGTTCAGCTTCTGGCCGTAATGGCGAAAGCTCTGGCTGAGGACCGTCTCAAGGGTCATTTCAGGAAAAAGGCTCTCACCGATAATTTGAACAAGATCTGTGAGACTCTTATATTCAAATTCCAAATTCAAGAAGTGGATTTTCTAAAAGTAGCGTGAACCAGGTCAATATACCAAACGTAAAGATAGCTGTTATTGATGATGATCTGCTGGTCCGAGATTTTATGGTCACAGTTTTAATGTATTGTGTAAACAGAGATGTCTTATCTTTTGATAACGGTTTGGCTGCCTGGAGATATATAGAGGATTATGAGAGTTTCGATATAATTATTTCAGAGATTGACGTGTCCGGGTTGAACGGATTTGAACTTATGGCTAAATTCAAGGAAAAAAGTCCGGGCAAAAAATGCCTTCTGATGTCTGACAATCCAGCCAATGAACAACCCGCAAGGGATTCCGGGGCAGATGCCTTTCTCGCCAAGCCCATTAGCGTAAACAATCTCTTTGATGTGGTGCAAACCTTTGTGGTGAGAGGTTAGGGCTCACCCTTAGTAGAAAAAGCCTTTTCAGGGGTTATTTCCCGGCAAACTCACCAAATTTAAACTTGCCGACCATTTTCTTACCGTCGGGAGAAGTCAAAGTCCCTTTTCCGTGCAGCTTATTATCTTTGAATTGGCCCACATACTTAACGCCGTTGGGCCGAACCAGAATTCCCTGTCCGTTCAGCATGTTGTTTTTAAATTCACCCACATATTTTTCGCCATCAGGAGATGCCAACGTCCCTTTGCCATTCATCTTGCCATCTTTAAATTGACCCGTGTATTTGTCACCATCGGGATAGATGAACGTACCTTGCCCGTTCATACAATCTCCTTTTATACACCCGCCAAAAGTATTCAAAGGAGAAAAACAAATTATCAATAGTAAGGCTACACTTAAAGCTCTCATTTTTTTAACCCCCCCTTTTTTTACTATATCCACATAATTTTCTAAGTAGGTATAATTACAATGACAACCCTTCTATTCATGGCGTCATTTGAAGATATGGGTTGTGACTCACCAAAACCCACGTTTTGTATTCTTGCCGGATCTACCCCCCTTTGTGTCAGAGCACTCTTAACCGCCAGTGACCGTTTTTCAGACAAAGTTTGATTATATGCTTCAGGACCTTTTGAATCGGTATGGCCCTCGACCCTGATTGTTGTCTGTGGATATCTGTTTAATACATTAGCAACTCTGCCGATCTCCCTGTATGCACCCGGTTTCAGAATTGAGGAGTCAAAGTCAAACAAGACTTCAGATTGGAAAGTGGCACTTAAAACATCCTGTGTCCTTCGAATACTGGCGGCTTCGCTTGCAGCCATCGCAGCTCTCAATTCTTGCTCCTGTCTGTCCATATACGCACCGATTTGATGACCGGCGATACCACCAATAGCTGTGCCGATTGCTGCTCCGAGAAGAGTGGATTCTGTATGCCCACCAATAACTTGACCGAGAATTGCGCCACCTGCAGCGCCAATTAAAGCGCCTGTTTTTACTCCTCTTTCCTGTTGTGTCGGTCCTGCGCATGAAAAAAGAGATATGGCCAGCGCCAGACTTGCAATGATTGCAATTATTTTTTTCATTACTTAGCCCCCTTAATTTGTTGTTAATTCCCTCCCATCCGGGTTTTTTCCACAAAATGATCTATAACTATATAACACGAGCGCCTTTATAAGCAACCTTTAAGGTTTCGTCAAGACCTTCCCGATCAATCTTCATGGCAAGTGGTAGATAATCCAGTATATCCTGAGCCGTAATTCCATCTTCACCCAAATCTTTTGCTGCAAGGTCGCCGGAAAACCCATGAATGAACACACCTTTTCTTACCGCATCTTCAATGGACAAGCCAAGACCAAACATGGCGGCAATGGTTCCCGTCAGGACATCACCCGATCCTGCCGAAGCCATCCCGGGATTACCACTCATATTAATATAGACCTTCTCATCGGGATAGCCTATCAGTGAATGGGCTCCCTTTAAAACAATAATTGAATTCAACTCCTTTGAGGTACTCTGTAGAATATCTATTTTATTTTTGTCAAGATCGCTTATGCTCATTTTTGTAATTCTGGACATCTCGCCCAGATGAGGGGTTAATATGGTAGGCCCCTTTCTCTCCTTTATTGTATCCAGGCTTTTGGAAATAGCGGTAAGCCCATCACCATCTATAAGGAGCGGCTTTTCGATTTTCTTTGTCAGTTCTCTTGTCAGTTGTTGTGTTTCTTCATTTAATGATAAGCCAGGGCCTATTACCACCATATCCATTTTTTCAGAAAGCTCAAGTAATGCATCTCTATTCTTTAAAGAGATGCTCCCCGAGTCCGTTTCTTTTTGTGGGATAAAAACAATTTCACTTCCCTTATTGGCAATAAAAGGTGTCACAGAAATTGGTGCAGCCAGGCGGGAATACCCTCCGCCCGCTTTCAGAAACGAAAGGGCAGAAAAATAGGGTGCTCCAAAGTAGCTCAAAGCACCTGCAATGAAGAGAACCTCACCAAAATCCCCCTTATGGGCAATTTTATCTTTTGGGGGAAGTTTAATGTAATCGTTGATTTCAACTTTTATCGAATCCTGATTGTAGAGTGATGGAGGAAAAGATATGTGTGAAACATACAGTTTTCCACAATGTTCATAGCCGGGGAAAAGTAAATTCCCTATCTTGGGAAGGCCAAAAGTTACTGTATAGTCTGCCTTAACTGTGGCACCCATAATCTTACCTGTATCGCCATTGATACCGGAGGGGATATCAACACTGAAAACCTTTTTCCTGCTTTTGTTGATTAACTGGATGACATCTCTATAAAGACCTTCTACATTTCTCGTTAAGCCCGTTCCAAAGATTGCGTCAACTATTGCGTTGCAGTGCAGGACATCACTCTTTATCGATTCAACAGACTCAATGTGCCGGATCTCAATCTGTAACCTGGATATAATACCAAAATTCTTTTTTGCCGCACCCTTATATTTATTCACATCACCCAGAATAAAGACCTTTACATCTCCCCCATTTGAGTGAATTTTCCTTGCGACAACAAATCCATCCCCTCCGTTGTTACCGATACCGCAAATGATCACGAACTTTTTGTCCTTTACCCCAAACTTATCCAGTATAACAAAGTATGAAGCCTCCCCCGCGTTTTCCATTAAAATCTCTTCCGGTATGGCGAATTTCTCTATGGCGTATCGATCCAGAGACCTCATTTCTGTTACTCTACTTACTTTCATTTTTCACTCCTTTTGCAATGTAATTTTTATGGCAAAACTTTTTCTTATCGCCACCAAAACATCAAGGCACTGAGAAAGATAATAAAATATACAATAAATTTATCACATAAATTAAAAACAATAAACATAAATATAAGGTGAGACCTTTGAAAAAAGTTAATACGGGCCTTATGTTAGTGCCCGAACGAAAACTAGGATTTTTCGTTAAGATCAAGGAAGACGAAAATTTTAACCACAGTAATACTGGTAGTATTTCGAGGATTAAAATTTGAGTCTGACGCAGATATTGGCGGAAAAGACAGTTTTCGTTCAGG